>JAHDEO010000317.1 GCA_020628725.1 Saprospiraceae bacterium | reverse complement strand
ACGGGGTAAATTTCGAAAAACTGTAATGACTGCTTTAGCTGTCAAGTAAGTTATTTTTTTGATTTTTAATTAATTTAAAAATAATGATTTACAAAGATGTTTTTAATCACTTGACAGCTAAAGCAGTCATTACGAAGTCGCGACATTTTCCGAAATCTATGCCGTTCAGAGTATAACTAAATTTTTAAATCGACTGTGGACTACGATCTATGGTCTTTCAACTAATAGATATGAAAAAGATAGCATTTGTTTTTAGTTTAATAGCCATTATGACAATGGCATATACCCCGACATTTGCCCAAAAAATAGATTACGATAAAGTAGAAGTACAGGTAGACGGCTTGGGCTGTCCGTTTTGTGCTTATGGCTTGGAGAAAAAATTTAAAGAGCTAAAAGGCATCAAAAAAGTACGGATTGACATGGAGACCGGAGTAATGACATTCAATTATCCATCGGATAAAATGATTGACATTGAAACCATCGAAACTCAGGTAGATAAAGCCGGTTATACTCCCGTAACGACAGAAATTACACGTAGCAGCGGGGAGGTAGTTGCTTCCGTTCGTGAAGACGAAATATTAGAAGCGGAAACATTAGCGAATGCTCAGAAAGCGTCTTTCAAAGTACGCGGCAATTGCAGCATGTGCAAAGCACGTATCGAAAAAGCAGCTAATGAACTCGTTGGTGTAGATGGCGCGGTTTGGGAAGCAGAAACCCAGCTTATCAAATTGAAATACGATGCAACGGTAACTGATATTGAAGCCATTCACAAAGCCATCGCCAAAGTAGGGCATGATACGAAAAAAGCAAAAGCCAACGACGAGGTGTATGAGAATCTTCCACCTTGTTGTTTATATAAGCGTAATTAGTAACGAGAAAATAATAACTTGAACAACTGACGGTTTCTTTTGCCCTTATTTTCCTTCTTGAAAATGGTCATTATATCCACATAACTCACATTTCCAAGAAGAAAACTAAGAACAAAATAATCACATCAGATTGTCCAACTTATTTTTTCCTCGTTACTTAATGCGAGTTGACGGATTGACGAATTGTTGAGTTATCGAGCTTAACAATTCGTTAGCTCGTCAGTTCATCAATTTAACAAATATGTACATTAAAATAATTATTAATTTAATATTTTTTGTGACTGCTATCATGCTGTTTTTCTCATGCAATCAAACGCCTGAGTGGACATACGAACGCAGTATCAAATTGGATGATATTTCACCGCTTGGAATTATTAAATACGATGATTTTTTGTGGGTTTCTGATAGTGATAATAATAAGGTTTTGAAGGTAGATACGGAGGGAAAAATATTGGAAACTCATAGTGAATTTGAGCGTCCGATGCATCTTGATATGGACTCAGGAAAACTATTTATACCTGAGTATGGTGCTGATACTATTACGATAATAGATGGTCGAAAAACCTCTTATTTACCTCTAAATACAACATTAGATGCTCCTGCAGCAGTAGATGTAGAGGGCGAAAATTATCTCATTGCCGATTTTTATAACCACAGGATTGTGTACAATACGGAAGGCAAGGATTTGACTTTCGGTAAAAAGGGGAAAGCAAATGGTGAATTCCATTATCCTACTGATATTCAATTTGCTAACAACCTTATATACGTAGCTGACGCATACAATAATCGCATACAGGTATTCGATAAATCGGCAACATTCATACAAAGCATAGGCGAAGACGACAATATGAATGCAGCTACCGGGATTTATATAACTGACCGGGAAATTACCGTAACTGATTTTGAGAATAATCGTGTTTTGATATACACATTAGATGGTCAATTATCGCAAATTATAGAAGAACATTTGGATAAGCCCACCGATGTCTTTATTGATAAGAACAAGTTATACGTAGCAAACTATAAAGGGAACTCCATAAGTGTGTATTCTATCGAAATTGACTAATTCTAAAATATTTTTCCAAATGACATTTTTATGACTTTCAAAAAGTGACCTTTCGGTTAATATTGCGTTTCTATTCCAAATCTTGAAGAAAGACCCCAAAATAATACCTAACTATGTGACCGAAGTATCATGAATAAAATTGAATTCAAGATGTCCAAGCTATTGACAAGGTGGTTCGTTATGCCTAATTTGTATGCGACAAATCCAACTGATATGCAAACAAATAACATTAATAACAAACTACAAGCCCAGCTTAGTCGTGATATTGAGCTACGAAAGAGATTATTGGAGAAGCGTGCTTTTGCTCATGCACAAACTATGTTTCCTATCGAAAAACTCACCTTAGAGCCACCTGATTATGGCTTAGGTGTTATCCCAAAACTTACTGCGGTGGACAATACAAACAATGAGGCACTTCGCATTATTGAGGAATGCAATATCGGTGTTATAAAATTGTCTATTATACAATGCCTCCTAAGTAGTGAAAATACACATTTAGTACTTGGGCTTCTCAATGATAATGAGTATCACACAACAAGCATTGAGAAGATTAAGGAGATGTTTGGAGTAAAGGGAATCACTGTAGAAGAAATTCTATACAGTTGACCATATGAAGTAAAATTAGTAGTAAGAGCAGTCCGTAAGGCTGCTCTTTTTTTGTGCCCCTATACCATTTTAAATAATATATGTCGTATATCATTTAAAATGGTATTATTTGGTTGAAAGCTCGTAAAACGATATTTTTGTTTCTAAAAATCACTGATATGAGCAAGATTTTAGCGCATTTAGGCGGCGTATTTTTATATTCCGAAAACCCGAAAGCACTTGCAGAATGGTATACCAAACACCTCGGAATGGAATACATTTACACAGCCGAGAACAAGGCATATGTGGCGACTTTTAATTATCATGAATTAGAAGACAAAGACACCAAACGCTATGTAGTATGGTCAATTTCACACACTGACAAACGTCCTGCCTTCCGTGAAGGAAAGCTTTTTACTATTAATTATCGTGTGCATGATATGGAAGCTACCCTTGCTCATCTACGTTCACTTGGCATCGAAACCAAAGGACCGGAAACACATGAACAAGGCATATTTGCATGGATAAGCGACCCCGATGGTAATGCTATTGAAATATGGGAAGACAATGCGAATGAGTAAATGATAAAATGAGTAAATGTTTTCATATCAAAATCACATCTCCAAAGCCCTCTCGATTAACGCATTTACTTCTTCTGAGCGTGTACCTACCATATAATGTGAGCCGCCCATTAGAGTCATATCGGATTTCACGTATTTGTATGGTAATACCTTGTCGCGTGTACCATGTATGTGAATGATATTATCGTGAATCGTTTCGTTTTGCCAGCGTGTAATCGCGGTAGCTGCCCACTTCAAAAACTCGCCGTCTACAGTATCCACCATTTCATCAAAAACCGTTTTCATTTCCGTCGGCAAATCGCCCATGCGTTGATTATAGGCTTTTACGGCTCTGCGAATGAAAGGAATCGGTGCAAGTCCTGCACCGCCAATAAATTTCCCCATTTGAATATGTGGCGGAAGTTCGCTGCGGGTCTTGCAGCTTGAGATGAGAATGATTTTTTCGGGCTGCATATATTTCGCCAACTCCATACACATCATACCACCCAACGATACACCCATTATCGAGTATGGCTCAGAAGTGTCCAATAGTTGTGCAAACCGCCCGGCGTAATGGTTCATCGTTTCATTTTTCTGTGGCGGTATCCATTCCGGAATACGAAGTTCACAATCAAGGTCGCTCTGCAAATCGTACATCCGGCGGTCAGTTCCCAATCCCGGAAAGGCATAAACTATCATGATTTAGTGTTGTGGTACGTTGGTGTTGTCGTATCGTAGTTGTGTTTTAGTGTTTCGGTGCAAATGTAATCATTTTCCATAAAGTACTAAAACACAACTACGACACCACGAAACCACAGCACAAAAACACTACCTAGGCACGCCTGAATAGACACCATTATTGTCGAACCAAATGGACTTGTCATTACCGCTGATATCACCGTCGAGGTTCATATCTTCATCAGAATAAATTTTGAAAGTACCATTGAGTATCTGCCACGGAATCTTATCTGCTCCGGTCACTTGGTAACTGCCAAAATCATTCTCTTGCTCGCAATCTCCCGCAAACATCGCCCATACGCCGGGGCGTATTTCTTTTTGTCCTGCACCATTTACCGCATGAGAATTTTTATTTCTAAAATCATACATCAATTGATGATTTTCTATCATAACTGGCGTTGCAGACATGACACCGACATGATTACGATGTTCAATAACGATATATATTGGCTCCGTAAATTCATAATTGATACAACCACGCGGAAAACGAATCCGCCCATCGGCATACAATAAGCCGCCCATACGGAAGACCTCGTCTTCTTTAGCCGTACTTGTTCGGAAAGATACCAAGACCCAATCCACTACATGTTCATCGTAGGTATCCACGGGTTCGGCTTCCCAATATTCCCAGGGGTCGAGAAAATACGGATGCCCGATGTCAGAAAGCATTACGTTGTCATTATTGGCAGATTGGCGAGGCAGCAAATTTCTCGCTACCAAATCAGTACGCATAGAATCATTTTCTTGCATACGTAATGCACCCTCAAGCCACACATATATTTCGAGGTCTTTGCAAGTTAATGTAGTCGTATAATCATAGACACGGGTAGATTCAATATCCTGAGCATTCAATGCTGCAATACTGATTTTGTATTCCGTTGAGGGAGATAAATGATTGGCAACATGTTGATTCGCCGAAGTCAATCCAACAATTGTATCATTTACATAAATAGCGTATTTCACAATATCATCAGAAGGAGATGGAGTGTCCCATTCAACAGTAATTGTCGTAAAATCAGGTGCCAAATCTATATTGAGTGGTTGTTCGGGCGGTGACATGGTACAGCCCGCAGCCCATGAAAGGCTCGCATCAAAAAATAACCAAGCCTCATTGGACAAGGATTCAATGTGATAATATTCCATCGGATAAGCCACTCGTTTTGCTTGAGCAAGCACATTATTCATCATCGTATGTCCGGCTTCATAGGCAAAAAGAATGTTGGAATTACTTTCGTGTCGAATGATGGGCACAGCATCGGGCGATATTTCACCTGCCCCCCTAAAATAATAGTCACCAATATAATATTCCAAATCTCCCTGCCGACCTGCTGCTCCGGGATGGTACAATCCCAGAATATTCATAGTGGTTCCCGTACCGGAAATATTACCCGATGATAAATTAAAATCATCCAGCATATCAAAATTCAATACGATAAGCGAAACCTCATTAAAGAATGATAAATCTTCTGCTGCAATTTCTGCTTCGGGAGATATAATGACTGTCCAATTTTTATCCCATAAATGGTCTTGCAAACTATTTTTATCAATAACAAAAACATGATAATCGACACTCTGCAAATGATCGTGAATGACAGCTTCCCCATCTGTCAGTATTTTATCTTGTGTAACGAATAAAACATCCTGATTGCAAAAATCTTCGCTGAATGTACTTGTGGTGAAGCAATTGAGATGCGACTCATTCCCATGAATATCGAAGGCACTAATACAGTATTGTACATTCGTACCGGGTTCGATATTGTGCACAATGTAATCAGGTGAACTAACCGTCTCAATCGGAATACTATCTTGATAAATAACATAACCCGTCACGCTCACGTCATCTGTAGAAGGTTCCCAGAAAAATTGGACATGATACTGTCCCGTTTGATAGTCGATATTGCCGGGTACAGAGGGCGGACAAGAACTCACGGCAGTTGGTACAGGCGGCATAAACAATTTAGCATCGGAAGTCAAACTGCGTTCTCCATTGGGATAGACGGCACGTACCGAAAACCACCGTTTACCATTATCATAATCATATGTGTAGACAAGGCTGGTGTCAGTTGTAGAAGTCACTACTTCCATTTCTTCGCCGTCATTGTATGCAAGTATTTCATAGAAGTAGGCATCGTCCATTTTATCCCACTCAAAGAATATTTCATCATTGCAAAGCGGTGTAATCTCATACTCTTTTCTACCAATAAAATCATACAATTTACAAGCCGCACCAACTACTCTAAAATATGGCGTATTATTCTTCGTGACCCGTACCCATACATCCGAACTATTGATGCCTTTGAGTCGGTGTTTTTCCCATTTGTAAATCCTTGCATTGGCAGCTACGCTATCATTGAGTGTCGTCCATGTTGCACCGCCATCTTTGGTATAGTCTATTGTAAATCGCTCATCTACGCCATTATTGTCGAAGTCATTCGGACCGTTGTAATCCCATTCTACATAATAATTTGTAGAGCCACCACCGGGCATAAGTTCTCCCGGAACGGGAGCCGTTACTATCAAACCTGTTTCTACATATTCATAGGTCACATAAAATTTCTGTGCATCATATGGAATCACATGTCCACGCACGTTTATCGTGTATGTCCCCGGAATCGGATTGTTGATAACAACTTGTTCAATATTATTTACCCTGTCTACAAACGGAAAAGCATCACGGTCTACCCTATCGGGTGTAGTATCCAGTACATAAGGTAAGTAGACATTATTATTCGGAGAAGTGATTCGCAAATCAAGGTCATTGACCAATTGCTTTGTGACCCCTTCCGTCGCACTGGTATCTGACCAATACAACATCACTTTCAATTCGCTTAAGCCTGCCGGTATAGTAATCGTTTGCGTCGAATTCTGTTCGTGACCAACGGTATCGTCATAGTGATTTCCTGCATCCAGCAAAGCCTTTGCGCGGCGCAAATTGAGTTTTCCAAAACCATATGTAAAATCCGGTCCGGGATTGCCCAAGTCTTCTGCTGTATTACAAACTATAGCTTTCATCAGCGCGCCTTCGGGGTCTTCGCCGTACATATCACGATAATGCTCATACAACAAAGCTAATCCGCCTGCCAATTGTGGCGCACTAAAGCTCGTACCATAACCGCCTGCATAATTGTTATCACTACCGGGCGATACAAAACCGTAGGCAATTGCCGACACTTCAGGCTTCAATCTGCCATCCATTGTAGGTCCGCGACTGGAGCTGACATACAATTCATTGAGGTGATTGATACCACCCGCTGTGATAGAATTTTTGCTGCTTTGCCCATGCGCCAAGACCGTATTGTATCCGATTGGATAACCGGGCATTTCGTCTTTTCCCGAATTTCCTACCGAAAAAACATGCAGTAATTGCGGATGTCGCGTTTGTTGGTCGTCAGTACGTCTGCTGTAATAGCTGTACTCACCGCCCTCGGTCACGCCGTAGGAGTGGTTGGTTAACACCATACCTTCTGCCACTTTTGCGTCGATATTGCTGTCCGCCATTAGCTCGCTGCCTGTGTCAAAAAGACATTGTGCTTTTGGAGCAATGCCTTTTACACGCTCACGGAGGATACCTGCGCCACCCAACATACCGCCGACAAGATTCGCGTGATGGTCGTCTTGTAAATAATCTTCTTCGACATCGTTGATAATTCGCCCGACGAAATCAATATGAGCTGCTGCGCCATTCTCACCAATTCCGACCATTACGCCCTCTCCCATCAGTCCGCCACCAAGCGGTGAATTCAGGAAATTACCTTTGACAGATTTGGAACGTGTACCGAGTGGCTTGGTCGGTTGGCTTACAGGCTCGATATACTCTACAAAAGGCATAGCAGCCAGCTTCTCGATTTGTCTCAAGTTTAGCGAAGCTTCCAATAAATTATGTTTATCAGAAAAATGAACGGTGATATTTTTGCGGGCTAATTCGTTGATGATTTTTTGTGTGGTGATATTATCTGTGGTGTGTATGATAATACGGTGGACGGTGGACAACGAACGGTGAGTGAAGTTTTTTTGAAGTGTTTTATCCAGTTTATGCGCTGTATTAATAGGCACGATGGCTCTCACGCCTAAACTGAGTAATTCATCAGAAGTGACATTTTCAGGAATTAGTGATTTGTAAGCGTAATTTGGTACATAACCTTGCAATTCGATACCTGCATTTTGCAATGCTACACGTTGATTGGTATTGGGAATATCATAAAATTGAAGGATAGCCGGGTATTTACCGGATAGTAAATCGTGTTGGAGAACAGCCTTTTTTTTCGCAGAAATTTCGGTACAAATCTCAGGCAGATAAGTACCCGTTTTCAAGTTGAGTGTGTAATCTTTAGTGTCATCTTGACCATATAATTGAGTAAAGCATAATGAAATAATAAACGCCACGACTATTCGCCTGTGCGTTTTGAATGATGTTGGATATAACATAGTACCTTGGTTTAATTATGGGAAAATTCTGTTGAGATTAGACTTTAGAAAAGAGAAATAAATAACTTAGACCAAGCTACTGTATCTTTTTCTGTTATGCGTCATCATTTTCTCGTTACGTAGCCCAGCTATGCGCCTCAAAAATGATTTTGCCTAACAAAAAAATATTTCGCATCTTGGTCTAATTTATTTATTTCTCTTTTCTTAGAGAAGAAAAACAACCAGATCAAGCTACAGTAACTTGGTCTAATTTATTTTTCTTTACTATTCTGAAATAATTTCTATGCCACGAAAATCATTTCAGAATAAAGTCTATTATAAAAAATGATACTTTGTATGTCTCTCTGTTCTACTCCAAGACGTACAAAATATGAAAAAGGATGCTTTACATTGCACACATTTTCATATAACAAAAAACAAACATGCAACAGTCAAATAATTTTCCGCTGCAAAATTATAATTTTATTTTTAAAATAAATATTTGATAAAAAAATATTTTTTAG
>JAHDEO010000316.1 GCA_020628725.1 Saprospiraceae bacterium | reverse complement strand
AGCTCATTTTGAGGATTATAGCCGAGCTACATGACGAAAAATAGCTGAAGTATGGCGAAAAAAGATGCGCTCAAAAGTGTCGATTATTTGATGCTTACTGCTTAGGTTTTAGCCCAAATTTTCAAAGCATTCTTATTCCTATTATGGAAAATAATTCTGTTGTAATACACTCATCCGCTATTTAAATTTACCCTCAAAATCACTTTCTTCTCAATATCTTATCCAGTCTCTAAACTCTTTTTTTCTACATCTTAATTTCTTTTTTTGCATTAAAAATAAAATAATATAATGTCACGAATTTGCAATTATAACTTTAACTTATGTTAAAAAACTTTCATCACATAAAGAAAGTTTTAACAACTTTATCCCTGTAAATCAATCACTAAAAAATAATTCACATATATTTAGAGCCAATCCTCTTAATATCTTCACTTAACAAAAAGTTAATACATATGCCTGTCACGAAAAAAATCGCGTTTCAAGTTTTTTTACGACATCCAAACAACATTTTTCAAAATTCCTGTTTACATTGCGGAAGATTTGGAATGTTATGGTACACTCCCTACTTTAAAATACCTTCTAATTCTTCTAACAATTAAAGTTGTAATCGAAAGAGATTTTTTCAACATAAATTAACAATTAACTAATTTTACTTTCTTATCAAAAATGAGAACATTAATACTCGGCTGCATAGCAATATTGATGACTATCAGCACCCTTGACTTAAATGCACAAAGAAACTGTGCTACTAAAGACCTCCAACAACTCGAACAAGACGACCCAAAACATGCCGAACAACTTAGACTAATCGAAGAGCATACCGAAGAATATATCAGAACCAGAACAGACGAACACAAATCAGCTTCCATTATTACCATTCCCGTAGTCGTACACGTTATTTATCAGACCAACGCTCAAAATATCAGTGATGCACAGATCGCATCGCAAATGCAGGTATTGAACGACGATTTCAGACGAAATAATAGTGACGCCAATAATACATGGTCACAAGCCGCAGATACACAAATCGAATTCTGCATGGCAACTGTCGATCCAAACGGTAATGCTACAACAGGTATTACAAGAACATACGCCAACAGAAGTGAGTGGGGCACTAATGATGCCATGAAGTATTCTTCCAACGGTGGTGTCGATGCATGGCCTCGTGACAGCTATCTAAATATGTGGATTTGTAATATCGGTGGCGGAATTTTGGGTTACGCTCAATTTCCGGGTAGCGGTAGTGCTGCAACTGATGGTGTAGTGATGAGTCCTCAGTATTTTGGTACTATTGGTTCAGCTCAAGCACCTTTTGACGGTGGTCGTACCACTACGCACGAAGTTGGTCACTGGCTCAACCTTCGCCACATTTGGGGTGATGGCAACTGTAATGCTGACGATTTCGTCTCTGATACTCCAACTTCTGATGCTGCCAACTATGGTTGCTCTACAGGTCATGTTTCATGTAATTCTACCGATATGGTACAAAACTACATGGACTATTCTGACGATGCTTGTATGAACCTTTTCACACAAGGACAAACAGACCGTATGCGTGCTTTATTCGCTTCGGGTGGTTTCAGAGCAAGTTTATTAAATTCTAACGGCTGTGGCAGTGGCGGCGGTGGCGGTGGAAACACCGAAACTTGTAGCGACGGTATCCAGAATCAAGGCGAAACAGGCGTTGACTGTGGTGGTCCTTGCGCTCCTTGCCAAACTACTTGCAACGGTAATGAAGTAAATATCACAATTACATTTGACAATTATCCGGAAGAAACAAGCTGGACAATCACCAATAGCAACGGCGCAACTGTAGCTTCAGGTGGTACATATGGTAGTCAGGCAGATGGTAGCACGCTAACCATTACAGAATGCTTGGGCAGTGGATGTTTTGATTTCACTATCAGCGATGCATACGGTGACGGAATCTGCTGTAGCTATGGAAATGGTTCTTATTCCGTAACTAGCGGCGGTAGCACATTGGCTTCCGGTGGTTCATTTACCAATTCTGAAACTACTAACTTCTGCGTTGGTTCTACTCCTCCACCACCTCCTTCTTGCGATACACCTACAGGTTTGGGAACCACAGGTGTTACAGATGTAGATGCTACTCTAACTTGGAATGCCGTTAGTGGTGCTTCCGGTTATAATGTCGAAATCTTTACAGGTGGTTCTTCCATCTACACTACAAGTGTTACGACCAACTCTTTGAGTCTCACCGGTTTTGGTGCAGGTACTACATATTCATTCACAGTACAAGCTGATTGTGGCGATGCCACTTCTTCAACTTCTTCTGCTCACAGTTTCACTACTGATTCCGGCGACACCGGCGGCGGTGGAGGTGGCGGCTGCTCTAATGTCGTAGTTGATAGCGAAAACTTTGATAGTGGATGGGGAATCTGGAACGATGGTGGTTCTGATTCGTACAGAAATAATTATGCAGCTTACGCTTCAAGCGGTTCTTACACTATTCGTTTGAGAGACAATACCAGTTCATCAGTCATGACTACTGACAACTTGAACTTGAGCAGCTTTGAAGAATTAACCGTTGATTTCCACTACTACCCTGTAGGCATGGAGAATGGTGAAGATTTCTGGTTACAAGTATCAACTGATGGTGGTAGTTCTTACCAAACTGTTCAGACTTGGGCTAGAGGTACTGATTTCAACAATAACGCAAGTTACACAGAATCAGTAACTATTACAGGTACATTTACATCAACTACAAAAGTTAGATTCAGAGTAGATGCTTCTGTAAATAATGACAGAGTTTACTTCGATGACGTGACGATTTCAGGTTGTTCAAGTGGTGTTAGAGCAGGAGAATTAATCGTAGTAGAAGATGTACCAAATATAGATGTAACGGACATAGATGTAGCAGACGCAGAAGATATAGATGTAGAATTACCGGGCAAAGATCTAGGCGCAAGACAAGCCGCTGATGTAAATATTATCAACATGAATGTCTTCCCTAATCCGGCAAATCAATACATCAACGTTGAGTATACTAACGTTAATTATGCTGAAGTTCAATTATTCCTCATGGATATCAATGGCAAAATCGTTCAGAATCAAATCTTGAATGATGCAGCCGGTGAACAACGCATTCAGTTAGACATCAACGACCTTTCTTCAGGCTTCTACTTCATACAATTAGTTGCCGGAGATACCGTACAGACTACGAAGTTTGTAAAACCATAAGCAACGATGTTGTTTTAGAAAATATGAAGGGCAATCCAATTGGGTTGCCCTTTTTTTTATTGTACAAAAGTCGGCAGACGAATACAGTTATTTAATGCGAAAACTTGATTGGTAAATCACTAATATTTAATCAAACCTTCGTCTGCCGACTAAAACGTAAAACCATAAGAACGTCTATTTTATCCACCAATTAATGTTACATTTGGCAATTATGAAAAAAGAAGACATTATAAAACAGATGAACACATTCCGTCCTCCATTTTTAGACCTATTTGAATGTGTGATAACGGATGTGGATAGCGAAAAGGGAATTTGCAAAATGGACTTTAATATCAGCAAGCAATTTTGCCATTCGGGAAATATCATACAGGGCGGATTTATCACGGCAATGTTGGACTCAGTGAGTTCTCATGCAGCTTTCGCTACCAACAAGAATATCATCGGAGTATCAACATTGGAATTAAAAGTGACTTATCTGGCACCCAGTTTTAATGGGAAATATCACGCCATCGGCAAGGTAGAAAAACTCACCCGCAATTTTGCTTTCGTCAGTGCAGAGTTATTTAATGATAAAGGCGAAAGGACGGCATATTTGAGTTCTACGGCGAAAATTTCTTATCGGAAGTAATTAGTTACTTAAATTGAGCCCCTACATACTTTACATCTTTAGAATACGCCGTACCGCAGTCACCTTATCTACCGTCACCGACACAAAATATATGCCTTGTGCTACGCGCGAAAGGTCAATAGCTTCGCCTTGTTGCACCCTGCCTTCGCCGATGATTTGTCCGGCGGTATTGTGAATTTGGTAGATACCATTTTCGATGCCTTGTATCGTAAAAATACCATTGGTGGGGTTGGGTAAGATGCTAAAATTAAGGGATTGGATTGGCGTTGTTGTGGATACAATTGGCAATTCACTCACCATCACACTTTCCACAGTATTGGTAATAATCGGCGGATTAAAGTCAAAATAAATTCCCGCAGTATTCGTAATAAGCGTTGCCTCATCCAAACCCCCAAATGGCTCAATAAGATAATTCACATACCCCTGACTCGCCTCAAAGTTAGTCGTAGAATCAAGCAGATAAATATCCTCAAACACGAAGGCAATAATACCTTCATCGCTGATATTGGTTGTCAAGACTTCGGAGTGGCTACTACCGAGTAAACGAAAGGTTCTATGGTCAAGATTGGAGTCAAGCGTATCGCGTATGACGACATTGCGTGCATAATCGTTGCCTGTATTTTGAAAGCGGATGGTATATATCAAATCCTCATCGAAGAGGGTGTAATTGCCTTCACGATTGGGATGAACGAGCTTGTCATTGGGGTCATAGGAACAGCGGACTTCGGGTGTGTAACTGAAGCTGGATAGCTCGTCACTACCATTCACGTCTGTAAATTCACCATAGGCTTCGAAGCTAATCGTATTACCAATCGTAAAATCGGGCGGACCGGGAACTTGCACATCCACCTGAATTTCGTGCGAATAGCTAGGGTATAAATCTTCAAAATGCCAGCCGAAAGTATTGTTTTCAAAACCGATAGTATCAGGCTGTGGCACAAAGCTATAAACCGATATGGACTCATCAAGCGTGAGCCACATGGTACCCGTAGTCGTAGTAGTACCGAAGTTGTGCGCTACGACATCAAGTGTGACTACTTCATTACAGCGAGTAGGAGGAGAGACAATACTGGTACGCATATCAGAAAATGTTACAATAGGGTAAAGTCCAAAGCTGACAGTGTCGATGGTGGCTTCATCGAGGTTTTGAGTATAGGTGTAGCTAAGGGAGTCGGTCGTAAGTTGCCAGTTAGGTATGGATAAGCTGTCTAAGGCTACATTATAGTGTGCGTAGAAGATGTTGTCTATGTCTATAGTATAGTATAGGGGATATAAATAAACATTTCCGTCGATTGTCGTGTATGGGTTTCCATTGATTAGGTAAGCCGCATCTTTATAATCAGGTTCATTGTTATCTCTTATTTTATTCTGGTTGAGGTCATAAAAGGTATTATTATAGATTTTGGGTAGGAGGGCACAGTAGTTGTCGAGAACTTCTTCAGGGCTGTTGCAGCCGGATGCGTTGTTGCGTATATCAGTAATGCCGCCACTCATTATGTGTGAACAAATAATTGGAATACCACAAGTTGCAAGTATATCATTCTCAAAAATCTCCAAATTTCCTCCAATAGAAGTAAGGTTTTCTAAACCACCTTCAAAAAAGTCACTCAAAGACGTAAGGACATAATTATAAGCAATCTCCAAATCTCCCCCAACGGAAGTCAGATTTCCTAAACCAGTCATGGATGCAAGATTATTATTATTCCAAATCTCCAAATCTCCCTCAACAGAAGTAATGTTATCCAAGCCACTCAAAGACGTAAGGGTATAATTCTCAATAATACTCAAATTTCCCCCAAGCGAATTAATGTTACCTAAAACATTCAAAGAGCTAAGGGAAGTATTAACACCAATCCACAAATCTCCCCCAACAGAAGTAATGTTATCCAGACCACTCAAAGACTCAAGGAAAGTATTAAACTCAATCCACAAATCTCCCCCAATAGAAGTAATGTTGTCTAAAGCACTCAAAGAGGTAAGGTAAATATTATGATCAATCTTCAAACCTCCCTCAATGGAAGTAAGGCTATTCAAACCATTCAAAGAGGTAAGGGAAGTATTATTATCAATCTCCAAATCCCCCCCAATGGAAGTAAGATTATCTAAACCATTCAAAGATGTAAGGACATCATTTGAACCAACTCTCAAATTTCCCCCAAGCGAAGTAAGATTATCTAAAGGACTCAAAGACGTAAGGACACCATTATTGCGAATATCCAAATCTCCGCCAACGGAAGTAATATTATCTAAGCCGCTCAAAGACATAAGGGAAGTATTATTATCAATCCACAAATCCCCCCCAACGGAAGTAATATTATCCAAACCACTCAAAGACATGACACCATTATTGCGAATATTCAAATCTCCCTCAACGGAAGTAATATTATCTAAAGCACCCAAAGACGTAAGAGCATTATTATTGATAATAGACAAATTTCCCCCAAGAGAAGTAATGTTATCCAATCCACTCAAAGACGTAAGGACATCATTATGGCGAATATCCAAATTTCCCCCAACGGAAGTAATGCCATCTAAAGCACTCAAAGATGTAAGACCATCCTGAAAACTAATCCACAAATCACCCCCAACGGAAGTAATATTATTCAAGCCATTCAAAGACGTAAGGGAAGCATTATCGGCATACCATACCCCAATCCACAAATCCCACCCAACAGAAGTAAGGTTACTCAAACCACTAATGTCCGTGATGTCAGAGGGAAAATCAGCACTAACCGCAATCCCCAAACTACTTTCAATTTCCGTACAATTCGGATATTGCGCTACAAAGGCATCTACCTCCGCCTGTGTGTTCAATTCTACATTCCCTGACGGGCATTGCGCCCAAGCGGATACAGCAGCCATGAAAAGAAGAACGAGAGCGAGGCTTTTTTTTAGAATAGTCATGATAAAAGGTCTAAAGTTAAACGAAATGCTTGTTTTCAAAGCAGTTAAAAAACATTGAGCAAGCAAGGTAAGAAATATTGGTGGACTCGCCAATTTCCTGCCATTTTGACAATAAATTTATCTTAAAATTTTACATTTTGTCATAAAAAAACAATCACATCTGACAAAATTTCCATCAAAAACCCAAAAAAATCCACTGGCACACCAATTGAAAGTAAGTGAATCGTTAATCGGTTGATAAGTAAATTTGGAACGAGGTTTTGCGAAGCAAAACTCCAAACTGATTAACCATTCAACTAATAAAACTAATTAACAAAATATGGGTAAAATAATAGGTATAGACTTAGGAACTACCAACTCCTGCGTAGCCGTTATGGAAGGCAACGAGCCGACGGTTATTGCCAATGAAGAGGGGCGCAGAACGACCCCATCCATCGTTGCATTTTTGGATAATGGTGAGCGCAAAATCGGCGACCCTGCCAAGCGTCAAGCCATCACCAACCCGACTCGTACCGTGATGTCCATCAAGCGATTCATGGGTAGCAGCTTCACGAAAGTAGCTGACGAGGCGAAAACAGTACCATACAAAGCCGTTAAAGGCGACAACGACACTGTGCGCGTTGAGATTGACGGACGCAAGTACACGCCACAAGAAATCTCGGCAATGGTACTTCAAAAAATGAAAAAAACGGCGGAGGATTTTCTCGGTACAAGCGTGACAGAAGCGGTCATTACCGTTCCGGCATACTTCAACGATGCTCAACGTCAAGCCACCAAAGAAGCCGGACAAATCGCAGGCTTAGAGGTCAAGCGTATCATCAATGAGCCGACTGCCGCAGCCCTCGCTTACGGTCTTGACAAGCGCGATAAAGACATGAAAATCGCCGTCTATGACTTAGGTGGTGGTACATTCGATATTTCGATTCTCGAACTCGGTGACGGTGTATTTGAAGTAAAATCAACCAATGGTGATACACACTTAGGTGGTGATGATTTTGACCGTGTGATTATGGATTGGTTGGCAGAGCAATTTTTGAGTTCGGAGAATGTGGACTTACGCAAAGACCCAATGGCACTCCAACGCCTGAAAGAAGCAGCAGAAAAAGCGAAAATTGAATTGTCGGCTTCACAAGAGACTGATATTCAATTGCCTTATATTACGGCTGTGGATGGTGTACCGAAGCACTTAGCTACCAAATTGACTCGTGCAAAATTCGAGCAATTAGCTGATGACCTCGTACAACGCACACTCGGACCTTGCAAAGAAGCGATGAAAGACGCAGGCTACACCAATGCCGATATTGACGAAATCATCCTCGTAGGTGGTTCGACTCGTATCCCGAAAATTCAGGAAGTCGTTGAGAAATTCTTCAATAAAAAACCAAGTAAAGGGGTAAATCCTGATGAAGTAGTAGCGGTAGGTGCGGCGATTCAAGGTGGTGTATTGAGTGGTGATGTGACGGATGTTCTCCTCTTGGATGTGACGCCGCTTTCACTCGGTATTGAGACAATGGGCGGTGTTTGCACCAAATTGATTGAGGCAAATACGACGATTCCTGCGAAGAAATCAGAGGTATTCTCTACTGCTGCGGACAATCAACCTTCGGTTGAAATCCACGTCTTGCAAGGCGAGCGCAGTATGGCGAAAGACAATAAGAGTATCGGCAAATTTATCCTTGACGGACTGCCACCTGCCATGCGCGGTGTGCCACAGATTGAGGTGACATTTGATATTGATGCAAACGGTATTCTCAGTGTATCGGCGAAAGACAAAGGTACGGGCAAGGAGCAATCCATTCGCATCGAGGCATCTTCGGGCTTGTCAGATTCGGAAATCGAAAAGATGAGAGCAGAGGCAAAAGCCAACGAAGAAGCGGACAAAAAGCAACGCGAAAGTGTCGAGACGCTCAACAAAGCCGACCAATTGGTTTTCCAAACAGAGAAGCAATTGAAAGAATTTGGCGATAAGATTCCGGAGGAAATGAAAGTCAAAATCGAAACGGCTAAAGACGAGCTCAAAGCCGCACACG
>JAHDEO010000315.1 GCA_020628725.1 Saprospiraceae bacterium | reverse complement strand
AGGTAACAAATTATATAAAGGATCTACATCAAATTTTAGATAATTTGAACCAAATATTGGTTGTTTAAAATCTGGTTTTTTAATAAGAGCTACAGGCATATCTATTGCTTTAAAATCATCTTTTTTATAATTTTTGTTGACAAAAATCATTCCTTTGTCCTTGATTTTATCTTTAAATAGAAAATAATTTCATAAAAACGTTTCAAATAACTTATTACACTTGTCAAAAATTAAATTAAATACTATTTTTACATTTATGTAAAAATATAATAATGAGAATTTTAATTACAAAATCAGTCCTTACATTTCACCTTAAACTTAATCTTAATACGGTGTCACATTAATCAGCTATTTAAATAAGCATATGATGATTTGGTAAAATACATTAGCCCGAAAAATTTCATCCATTAATTTGAGTTACGGGATACGGGTTACGAGTTGCGGGATACGAGTTACGGGTTAATAATTTTTTCGCTCTGCGAAAATAACTCGCAACTCAAAAACTCGTAACCCGTAACCCGCAACTCGTAACCCGCAACTTAAAAATGATTATGGCACCCGTTTCATTCAAATCAATTATTGCACTTTTAGCACTTTCATTATTTGCAAAAATAAATTACGCACAGATAGCTTGTGGTACACAAATCGACGATGCTACCGCCGAATATTTGATGTCAGAACTCGACGAGGTACAGCATTTTATCCAACAAAATTCAGCCTTAAAAAATGCTTCGACTTACCTGCTTCCCATTCAAATACACATCGTGAGACAAAGCAATGGCACAGGCGGCATGACGGCTACTCAAGCCAATCAAAGTATCACCCAACTCAATGCAGATTTTGCGGGTGCAGGTATTGAGTTTTTTCAATGTGGTCCGATAAATTATATTGATAGTGACACTTATTATAATTTTGAACAAGCTGAAGAACAAGCAATTACAGATACTTATAATGTAGAGGGTAGTATCAACCTTTATTATTGTAATCGGGTAAAAATAGACTTTGAAGGGACGCTCTCTGACATATGCGGCTATGCTTATTTGCCTTTGGGTCCTGACCATTTGATGCTTCGCAATTCTTGTATTTTGGGTAGCAATACGCTTTCTCATGAAATGGGACATTATTTTGGTTTGCTGCATCCGCACGATACGCGCTACGGCGAGGAAGCCATCACTCGCGATACCAATGACGCTTGTTATAATTGTGAATCTGCGGGTGATTTGTTGTGCGATACACAGGCGAGCCCCAGCTTATTTAATTTGGTAGATGGTAGTTGCAATTATACAGGTACGGCAACGGGTACTTGTAGCGGCAATATACATACTCCCGATACAGATAATACGATGAGTTATACCACAGGAGCTTGCTCTACGACATTTACTGCGGGACAATTTGGTCGTATGGCATATTATGCTTTTCAACGCAGTTATACAGGATGCATTTCGGGTAGCTGTGCCGTGCCAAGTGGTTTGAGCGAAAGCAATAATACAGGTACATCCATTACACTCGCATGGACGGACGCAGGCACATCCGAGATTCGTTATCGTATTTCTGGTGCCAATTGGAATTATGGTGGTGTCGTAGCGAGTCCTTTGACTTTAACCGGAATCACACAAGGCTATAATTATGAATACAGCATCCGCACAAGATGCTCAGATACAGAGGTTTCTAATTGGGTAGATGATAGTTTTGTGTCCATACCTACTGCCGGAGCAGGTTGTAGTACACCAAGTTCTTGGGGAAGTTTTAATGAGGCTGAAACCTCTTATGGTATCGTGTGGACGGTGATGAGTGGTGCTATCGGGTACAATTTACGCTATCGAAAAGGCGGTACAAATGATGCCTGGACTATCGTCACCGAAACGAATAATTACACACTACTCACAGGTTTGGAGCCGGGCACTCAATATGAATTTCAAATGCAAACGATTTGTGATAATGATGATTCGGGCTATACAGGTTCGGTGTATTTTACAACGCTTGGTGATGGTGTGGTAGATGTCCAATTAACTGTTTTTATGGAAGGTGCATTGATTGACCTTTCCAATGCAGGACAATACCTTGATTCTATGCGGGTCGGGCTGAACGAATTGGGTTTATTGCCCGGACAAACACCCACAAGTGGTATCAATGCCCCTACCCCGGCGGGACAACCTTATCTCGTCGAACCCTGGCTGTATGATGGCGAAGAAGGCGCAGATTGGGACGATAGAGCATATGAAGATTTCGCGGTTTTACACGGAGCAAAGGTAGTCGATTGGGTATTGGTGACATTTAGAACGGGGCTTCTGGCATCCACTAATTTCATGAAAACTGCCGCTTTATTGCTTGCAGATGGTCGGGTTATTTTCCCTGAGGGTTCTCCATTGACAACTGCCAATCCGTCTTCATTCTATGTGATGATTGAACATCGCAATCATATCGGCGTATTAAGTCCGGTATCTCTTACGGTCAATAATCGCGTAGCTGCTTACAATTTTACGATTGCTAATTCATTTGGTGGAAATGGTCAGAAAGAAGTGGAGCCGGGGGTTTGGGCGATGTTTGTCGGCGAGGCAGAACAGACACTTGCAGGCTTTGACATCAATGGGGATGATAAAGCCCTTTGGTCGGTGGAGAATGGCAACTTCGGCGTCTATACGGCAGGTGATTTTAATATGAATGGCGATGCAAATGGCGCAGATAAAAATTATTGGAGCGTGAATAATGGGGTATCTTCTAATTTGAGTAGGTGATAATGTGCTGACGTGTGGTTGTGCTGACGTGCTGACGTATATTTTGGAATTTGGTACTTGAATTTTGGTGTTTGATAATTGGAATTTCACTACATTTACTCATCCAATTAATCATTAAACCATTTCCCATATGCCCAACAACGATATACTCCACAAAATAGCCATTACCCGTATTCCGCGAGTTGGAGGTGTGCTTGCCAAAAATCTTATCAGTTATTGCGGTGGCGCAGAAGAAGTTTTTAGAGCTAAAAAACGCGAACTGCTCAAAGTACCGGGTATCGGTCCGGTGATTGCCGAAAATATCATTGAACAAAATGTATTGCGCGAGGCAGAAACTGAAATGGAGTGGATGGAACGCCACGATATTCAGCCGATTTTTTATTTGGATGATAATTATCCTGTGCGACTGCGTCCGTATGAAGAAGCTCCGTTGGTGTTGTTTTATAAAGGCAATGCCGAGCTTAATCCACCGCGCACCGTTGCTATCGTAGGCACGCGCAAACCTACCGAACGCGGCAAGATGATTTGTGAAGAACTTGTAGCAGCATTGAAAAAATATGACGTGCAAATTATCAGTGGACTGGCATATGGTATTGATGTGACTGCTCACAAAAAATGTGTACAAATCGGCGTATCTACCGTCGGAATTTTGGGTCATGGATTGGATAGAATTTATCCGCCTGAACATCGAAGTGTGGGTATGGAGATGTGCGAAAACGGCGGTTTACTCACCGAATTTTCTTATCAAGTACAACCCAAACGTGAGCATTTTCCCATGAGAAATCGCATCATTGCCGCGATGAGTGATGCTTTGATTGTAGTGGAATCAGGCGAAGGCGGCGGGTCGATTATCAGTGCTGAATTGGGCAATAAATATGGTAAAGCAGTATTTGCTGTACCGGGTCGCTTGCGAGATGATTATTCAAAGGGCTGCAATTTACTTATTAAAAATGGTAAGGCGCGTTTGTTGGAAAATGCAGAAGATGTAGCAAGTATACTTGAGTGGGACAACGAACAAATTCCAAGCCCTGATATCCGCGAAAAGCTATTTGCTGATTTGAATGAAAACGAAAAAATAATCGTCAACATTCTGCGGAATGTTGACGATATGAGTATTGATAAAATTACGTTTGAATCCCGGCTCGCTCCTTCTCAAATTTCATCTATCCTCTTGAATCTCGAATTTAAAGGACTCATCAAAAATTTGCCGGGTAAACGGTATATGTTGTGTTAGTGATGAATTGATGGGCTGACGAGTTGCCGAGTTGACGAATTTTATTTTTGCTTTGCAAAAATCTTTACGTCAACTCGGCAACTCGTCAGCACATCAACTCGTCATCACGCTTTCGGCAATTGAATTTTCACCTTGCGTTTACCTTTTGTTTTTTCTGCGAGTTTGACGGCTTCATAAGCATTGATGACGCCGCCTGTACGACATAGCTCATCGAAATTGACGCGCCCTTTGCCGCCCGGTTGTACTACTTCGTTATCTACATCTATAGCAGAATTGATTAAGACTGCTTTGACTTGTTCTGCCGTCAATGTTGGGTAGTAAGACATGATAAGTGCTGCTACGCCGGAAGCCGCAGGAGCCGCCATACTTGTACCGCTTGATGCCTCATATTTGTCATCCGGTATCGTAGAGTAAAGGTCAACACCCGGAGAGAAAATATCGACATTATCTGCACCGTAATTAGAGAATCCGGCGGCAGAATTTTCACCACCTTCCCATGAAAGTGCGCCGATTTCGAGCCATGTTTTGGCTTGCTTCTTTTTATTATTGTAACGGTCGTTTGGATAGAAGACAGTTTCATCGGTATTGATACCATCGTTACCCGCTGCGTGTACCAGCAAGACACCTTTTTTGACCGCATATTTGACCGCCTTATCGACTACTTTTTTGTCAAAGCTATATTGTTTTCCAAAACTCATATTGATGATACGCGCTCCGTTATCGACTGCATAGCGGATGGCATTAGCGACGTCTTTATCACGCTCATCACCATCGGGCACTGCACGGATAGACATGATGCGCACATTATCTGCGACACCTTTCATACCGATGTTATTATTGCGACTGGCAGCGATGATACCCGCTACGTGTGTACCGTGCATAGCATCCGGTCCTTCAACATCATTATTACCATAAGCGCGCTCATAAGAGTTACGGTAATTGTCACCTACAATATCGCGTGGGTCAAAATCAGGATTGTAGTAATATTTAGATTGACCTTCATAGTAATCCACTGCGCCTTTGAGTTCTTGAAGGTCTTCCAAAGATGCTCCTTGTGCAAAGACATTTTTCAGCATAAATACACTTTGCGCCAATACCTCATCATCTCCTACATCTATGCCATCTACTACTTCTGCATTCAACTCTACATCCTCACCAACAGCTTCTTGTACTACATTCAATGCGCCTGTAAACATTTCGTACATACTCGCCATTTGCATGGCTTGTGCTTCGGCTTCATTGCGTTTTTTCTCTACTTCTTTTTTGAGTTTGCGGTACTCGTCATATTCTTTTTTTGCTTTTTTAGAAAGCGATGACGGGTCGATGTCTTTGTAATTTTTGTGCAAGTCTCGATAAAGACGGGTAATTTCCAAATTGTCATGAGCGACATTTTTTCCATCAGCACCTCCGATGAAGTTCCAACCGTGGATATCGTCGATATAGCCGTTGTTGTCATCATCTTTTCCATTATTAGGAATTTCGTCTTCATTGACCCACATGACCTCTTTGAGGTCTTCATGTTCGGCATCTACACCGGAGTCAATAACAGCTACGACAACTGTTTGGGAAGTTTTTCCTTTAAGGAGTTCATTATAAGTTTTTTCTACGCTCAATCCTTGTACTTTGTCTTGTTTGGCATCCAGATTGAACCAATTTTCGGGAGCTTGTTGGGCAAATAAGCTAACAGCAGTGATGGCACTGGCAAGTAGTGTCATCGTTATTCTTTGTATCATTGATTAAGTTTGATTTAAGGGCAGGTAGCAACCTGTCCTTACAAGTTTAAGTTTAAAATCAAGTTTAAGTATGGTTTTCATAGTAGCGTTCACACCTAAATTTTCTTTAAAACTTTGTGATAATTTTTCGCAAAAATAGTGTTTTCAAACGAGTTTGTGGGATATTATATTTTATGACTGCTCTGTTATCAAAAAGTACGTTAAGGAAAATGTAATTTTATGTGATAAAAAAATAATTATTGTAAGATAGTAATCCTTCGTTTTTAAATGATTTGACAAGAGCATATTTGGGACTTTTCAATGAGTTCCGAATATGCCCTATCTTTTTTTAATACCCTCACAAATACCTCATTATAATTGCAAAACAAATTATTAACATTGGCTTCATATTTACCCCTAAACTTTCATTCATATAATCGTTACCTATTCATCTTTTCCCGTCAGAAGGTTGATTTTGTTTAACTAACCATATTTTTATATTATTATGAATTTATTAGGACTTGTAAAAGACCAACTTTCAAGTGCAGTTATCGGCAATGCAGCCAAAATGATTGGCGGTAGCAATGCAGCGACTTCAAAAGCACTTGATGGCATCATGCCTACACTTCTCGGAGGGATGATGAAAAAATCCTCTACACAGAGCGGCGCAAGCGAGCTCTTCAACATGATTAAAGACGGCGGTCACGATGGCGGCATCTTAGACAATATGGACAACCTGTTTAGCGGTGGCGAGGCTACTCGCAAAGCAACTACAGCAGGTGAAGGTATTTTGAGCGGACTTTTCGGTAATGGACTTGGTTCTATCGTCGGCAAAGTGGCTTCTATGGCAGGCTTACAACGTAGTGGTGCTTCTTCATTATTGAGCATGGCTGCACCTATCTTGATGGGTATCGTTGGTAAGCAAGTACGCTCACAAGGTTTGAATGCTTCAGGTCTTGCAAGCTTACTCGGTGGTCAAAAAGACTATGTAAAAGCTGCGCTTCCTTCTGGTATGGGCGACGAGCTTGGTCTTGGTAGCCTCCTCGGTGGTGCTAAAGAAACTGTACGCAACACTGCAAACGCAGCAGCTAGTGCAGGTAACAGAGCAGCCGACGCTACAGTAGCAACTGCTAAACAAGGTGGTAGCTTCTTGAGATGGTTGTTGCCATTAGTACTCATTGGTGCATTGGCATTATTCGCACTTCGTTACATGGGTTGTGGTGCTGCTGACACTGCTATTGATGGTGTAAAAGACACTACTTCAAGTGTTGTAGAAGGTGCTAAAGATGCAGGTAACGCAGTAGTAGAAGGCGCTAAAGATGCAGGTGGAGCAGTAGTTGACGGCGCAAAAGCTGTTGGTGGTGCTGTTGCAGGTTTCGGTTCAAAAGTAGTTGACGGTATCAAATCATTCGAATTGCCGGGTGGTGGTAAAGTAAGCTTCCGCGAAGGTACTTTCGGTGATAAATTTACCAGCTTCTTGGGTGTGAACTCTACTAAAGTAGGTGAGCGTTTCACTTTCGACAACTTGACATTCAACACAGGTTCGGCTAACCTTTCTGCTGAATCACTCAAAGAGGTAGCTGAATGTGCGAAAGTACTTAAAGCTTTCCCTAAAGTACACATCAATATCGAAGGTCACACTGACTCTTCAGGTGATGCTGCTAAAAACCAAACACTTTCTTTAGCACGCGCAAATGCTGTTAAAAACCAATTGGTTGCTTCAGGTATCAATGCGAACCGTTTGACTACACAAGGTCTTGGTTCTACTAAGCCTGTTAACGCAAGCAATCCTACAGCAAAAGAAAACCGTCGTGTAGAAGTTGTTGTAACTAAGAGATAAAACGAGTTACGGGTTTCGAGTTACGGGTATCAATTTTCGCTCCGCGAAAAACTCGTTACTCATAAATTCCGCTACTCGCTACTTAAAAGTTTTGTTGCTTTTTTGATAGATTCGTTTTCATTTTCCGGGCAGAAGTGTTGTACACTTCTGCCCGTCTTTTTTTGTGGGATAATGAGAAAATTGTATGTTTGAATGTGCAGAAAATCTTAATTATACGATTCAGTTCCATTGGTGATATTGTGTTGACCACACCTGTCGTGCGTTGCCTCAAGCAGCAAATGAGCGTGGAACTACATTTTCTCACCAAAACCGCCTATAAAAATATCCTCTCTCCCAATCCGTATATAGATAAAATTTGGACGATTGATAAGGAAATTAATGAGGTCATTACGGATTTAAAAGCCGAAAAATATGACCATATCATTGACCTGCATCACAACCTTCGTACCCTTCGTATCAAGTTAAATTTAGGCGTGTCTGCCACTTCCTTTCCCAAGTTGAATATCGAAAAATGGTTGTTGACAAATTTAAAAATCAATCAATTACCAGACATTCACATTGTTGATAGATATTTTGAAACGGTAAAAAAATTAGACATAAAAAATGATAACGCAGGTTTAGATTATTTTATCCCCTCGAATGAAGAAATTGACACTACAAAATACGGATTCATCCCTCACGAATATATCGCCTTTGCTATCGGGGCTAAATTTGCCACTAAGCGATTACCCACACACAAAATCATCGAAATTTGTCAATCACTCCCCTACCCTATCGTCCTACTTGGCGGCAATGAAGATGCTGATAATGGTCAATTGATTTCCAAAAAATCAGATGCACATGTTTTCAATGCTTGTGGAAAGTTTTCACTACACGGTTCGGCATCATGGGTACGGCAATCGAAGTTGCTTATCACACACGATACAGGCTTGATGCATATTGGCGCGGCTTTCAAAAAACGCATTATCAGCATTTGGGGCAATACTGTTCCTGCCTTCGGCATGTATCCGTATCAGACTGATTATGAAATAATTGAAGTGAATAATTTAAAGTGCAGACCTTGTTCTAAGATTGGTTATCAGGCATGTCCCAAAGGGCATTTTCGCTGTATGGAGGAAATTGATGTTGGGAAAATTTTGAGTCAAATATCACAAAAGCGCGGGGTTTAAACCCCGCGCTTTTGTGATATTTCTAAACCAATCTCCTCCCCCTTCTCCAGCATAAATTGATACGCCTCCTCATATTCATTT
>JAHDEO010000314.1 GCA_020628725.1 Saprospiraceae bacterium | reverse complement strand
AATATTCTGTCAAATGTGATATTGAGGTGATTTTGAGCAGGATTGGGCATGATTTAGAATTGAAATTCGACAGCATTCGGCTGGTCAATATCCACCAAATTACTACAACCTGACTCCATTTGGATGTTTTCGGAGAAAGCATCCAGGTCGACCGAGATATATTGACCTCCTTGTGAAAAACACAATAGGTGTGCCGCGTAGTCGAACAACATACCATTGAAAGGTAGTTCGAGAAGCCCTGCCGAAGAGCCGATGCCTTCTATCAAGTAAGATGAACTACCGAAATCTTGTCCTTGATAGTTGTCAAGAAAAAAACGTTTTCTCGGTGTATTTCCGAGATATACAGTGTCAATATGTGTTATAGTAATATGTTCATTCGACAACAAGGATGGAACAGTGTCTCCTACAGAGAGATTGAAATCATATAATGCTCGGTCGCCACTAGGGGAATATTGATAAAAAACTCCCGAAGATTCTCTGAGATAAAAATAGTAATTGTATCCATAACTCGTTGGATTCGTGCTTATCTTATAGTAAGTATTATTACCAATTAAGGTGTCTGCCTCAATACTATGTTTGACATGCAATGGCGCACCTTCAATGTAAACCAATTGATGCCAGACAGCATCTTCCGTGAGGTAATTTTGCGCTGCTAAACAGTTTGAGACAGTAATTAAGAGTATAATTAGTATTGTGTTTTTCATGTGTGTTGTTTTTTAGAATAACAAGCCCAATTTCAAATTCAAGCGATTATAGGTATAATCGCGCTTGACTTCGCCATTCCAACGCAGCTCAGTAAAACTGGCTTTTTGCAGTTTGTAACCAAATGATAGGGTGAAATTTGCACCTGCCGACGCACCTATGCGGTAGCCGATATTCGGATTGAACATGATGCCGCCACTACCTTCGAGAATACCTTGATTCTCGTTTTTTCCGGCAAAACCATAACCCAATGCCACTGAATAAAACGGGGTTGTATTTTTTTCCATAAAATAACCTCGCGCTTCAGCGTATACAGGAATCACATTTTCACCTTCTCCCATAGCGTAACCATCAAAACCGATACCCATACCTGTACCTATCCATCTATTGAACTGAAAACCGATAACATGATGAATGCCCAAACCAACGTTCCAATCTCCCCACGAATTATAACCTTGCGGCAGATTGACGAAGGTTTCGTTGTAGACACCGCGTTCGCGGAAATTGTATTCACGGGTTTTGACGACTCTCGGAACATACGCTGCGTCCCCATAAGGTTGTTGTACGACTTTTTTGATTTGTTTTGCGGGAAATTCGACGACTTGTCCGCCGAGTATTTCCATTTTGAGGTATTCATCGTGCTTGTATTCGATGATTTTACCGCGAAATTCGCTGCCATCTTTGAGATGTACGATGTCAATGTATTGTATCTCATCCGTCTGCGCGAAATTTGTATTTGGCAACAAAAAACAAACGATAAATAATAGGTTGGCTAATATTAATTTGATTTTCATAATTGAAATATTGATGCGGTCTACAGACCGCGCTACATTTTATTCTGTACAAAGACAAGCCTCACACACTTCTTGTGTCTCAAAGCCATATTGCTCACAGCCGCTATAGCCTATCTCTGAACAAGTATTGTTGGCATCATCATAAAACCAACGCATGAAATACGCATCGCAATCTTCATTCATCGCGGGTAGTTCGGTGCAAGCTTCGGGTTGGTTTTCACAGTTGTTTTCGCAAGCGAGGCTTGTCATTGCGATGATGGCTAAAATGATTAATTTTTTCATTTGAAAATTTTTAAACATACTCTTGGGAACGCGAAAAAAATAACTTTACCATCTTGACAGGATATTTTGCCCTCATTTTGCACTTTGAAACTCTGAAAATATCAACATTTATGCGAGTTCCAAAGCCCAAACTGAGAACAAACTCTCTCAGTCAAGAAAGCAAATTTATTTATTTCGCGTTCCTTAGCGGTTTCGTACAGGCTGCTTTAGCTGCATAATGATTTAAATGTGTTGTTTGCTGTTTGTTGTATTTTCATGAATGAAAAATGTTACATTAGCAACTAAAGCAGCCTGTACGGGTAATGCATTATTACTCTACCGCAATCAAGCTTAATTTTACCAAATTAGTCGGGTCGGTAGCATCGTATTGATACAAGCCATCATCTCCAACGACCATGACCACATCATTTGCCAATGCAATCACATCATAAGTTGGTAGTCCGGTTTCATGGTGAATTTCATCCAAATCTAATGGTTCTTCCGCATCGTATACACGTAAGCCACTATCACCATCACACACATAAAGTATCTCGTCATTGGTGATTGCCAAACCGTGTGGGTTATCCATTTGATAAGTGGTCAACAAGGTTGGATTGGTGACATTGGAGACGTCTATGACATCAAGTTGATTGTTGAAACCTTCGCATGGCGTGCCGCCACGTAGCGTCACATAAGCGATGTCATTTCTAACCACGACAGGGTCGCAGGCACGCATATGTTGGAACTCACCGCGATAAGAAGGCACAGCAGGATTGTCGATACCATAGATAAACATGCCCGTTTGCGAACCAATAAAAAGATTGTTGCGGAAAGGATAAATCGTTTCAATTCCCCAGCCGATATTGATGCTGTTGGTGAGGTTTGGATTGACGGCATCATCAATGTTAAATGAATTCAAACCATTATCCGTAACCGTATATAAGTAGCTGTCTACCAATGTGAAGCGTGCCATAGAACCGCCTTGCCCCGTAGAGCCAAAATGACTGACTCCACCACCTGCACCGCTTGTTGGCGCATTAATATCGGCATCGAAAGCTATATCTATATTCTCAAAGCCCCAGCCACCGCCGCTTTGGTCACAAGGTAGTACTTCAGTAATGACTTCCTCGTCGTAATACACCAGATGTCCTAAATCTTGGCTCAGGTCGAATGACGGGAAAACATCTTCCGTGCGGGTACGCAAAACGGGATTTGCCGGGTCGCTAATGTCGATAGAAAGCAAGTCGATGTAGTTGTCGGCGTAGAGAATATTGTCTTTGACTGCCATATCCATATTGCCGGGGATTTTGATGAAAGCAAGTTTTTGTGGGTTAGAAGGGTCTTGATTGTCAATGACATGCAAGCCTTCGCGGAATTCATTGAGTAGGATGTAATTTTGGTAAAAATACATTTTTCCGGGTTGTTTGAGGGCACGGGGAGCTTCGATTTGGATGTCCTTGCGGATTTCGTCCAAAGTGACGTATACAGGTGTGAATTGGGTGTAGGTTACTTCACTTTCGCACTTGTCTTTGACGCAACTTTGCAAGCAAATCGAAAGCAGGGTTATGAGTAGAACTGATATTTTAAATGTTTTCATTTTTACAAATTTTGTATTCAAATTGAGCGTGAAATCGGAACGCGAATAGTACGAGTTCACGCGAATTTTTTATAATTCATTTATGCTAAAAACTATATTGTAGTCTGGTTCCTCTGTAGAAATATCTTCGGGGTAGGGATTTACCGCTTTCAATTCTATTGAATAATCTTGATACTCAACAGTTGGGAAATTCTGACTGGAGTTAAACTCTCCCGGCATAGTCATTTCAATATCAATGGACCCAGCGTCTTCTTCTATGACTAATCTCACGTTTACCTCACCTGCTAATATACAAAAACAACAAGACGGACACCTGTTATCTCCGAGTACTTCATCAAACCGAATGGTAAAATCACCTTTCTTAAAATCGGCGGTTTCTCCATATTCTAATTTGTAATCTTCGTTGAGTTTGATGCGGTCTTTGTCACAACTTGACAGAAAAATCAAACCGATGAGAAGCAAATGAAATGATAATTTATGCATTTTAATTCCGTTTTATGTCTTTACAAATTTTCGAGTCGTCATCTCATCTTTTGTCTGAATTTGAATGAGATAAGTACCTTTCTGTAAGTCTGTTGTGTTGATTTGGAGGTTGTTTGTGTCGTTTGTTTTACGTAAAACTTCTTTTCCATTTATATCAAAAACAGCGACCTCTTTTATCGCAAAATCTTTGATGTCGATATTCAGAATGTCTTCTACGGGATTGGGGAAAAGTTCTAATCCGGGGATGTCCTTGACTTGGGTGGTTGAGATTAGTAGTGGCGCACAATTTTCCGAAGGGGGATAGGTGAAATCACCATTTCTATAACATTTAAAAATATTGTGGTCACCACCAATCGAACAATTATCAGTATTCCAAAACAAGTAATCATCAATCTGTCCGATATGCTCCAACATCGTGTATGTCTCATATGGATAAGATTGACCGTCTGCGAGACAAAGCTTTTGACCGTACCACTTTTTGTATGCAATTCCATCTACGACTTCAGAACCAATACTGTCAACTATCATTTGTATCGGGGCAATGCCATTCACCAATAAAGAATCGTCAAGCATCATATTAAAGTCCAAAATAAGCTCATCATTCCAGAATACCGAATCATTTTCGATTCGCATCAAGCCGTATCTAATATCTCCTGTCTGTGGTGGACCATATACAGTGTTGATGTGGTGCGAATATCTTTTACGCAAAATTTTATAAGTTTTGCCGTCTATTATCGTATCTTTTTCAACACTAATCATCGTTTCGCCGGAGTTGGGCGTAGAATGTGGAATGTGTGTGTACATCCAATAAGATCCCACCGCACCAAATTCATTTTGAGCCTGTAAAAAATTGATTGTCAAGAAAAAAGAAAAGGTAAGCACAAATGTTTTTTTCATAATTAAATTGTTTTATAAGTTATAATAAGACCTTAAATTAACAATAAATAGGTTAACATGCTTCCTTTTGTGTCAAAACTTTTCTCCGAATACTTTCAACAAATGTAATTATCGAATACAGTACAACGAATCATTCTCCACCGCCGGACAACCGTCAGGAATAATGGTATACTCATCAGTATATCCTTCAATAACGGCATAGCCAAATTCGAGTTTTGATAAATCTGCTCCGGCAAAATCGGATTCAAGGATGTTATTGAAAAACAATTCACAAGAATCAAATCTACTGCCTTTGAAATTGTATTGTTCGAGTTTGTTATCTCCAAATTCTTGAAAATTTTCAATCTTGGATGTGTCTAATAAAAATACCAATTTTTGACCCGACAAATCCAAGCATTCTGCATTGCGTGTTGCCCGAATTGCTGCTATGTCAAAGATGTTAAAACCGACTCTTCCGTCACAGTTTTCGCATTGACCAGTTTCTGCCTTATACGTATACACATTTGTATCTGTACATTCTTCTTTATTGCAACTAATCAACACAATAATAGCCACAATCAGGAGTAATAATATAAGTTGCTTCACCTTTTTCATTGAGACTTATTTTGATAACAATTATTTACATCCAAAGAGACAGCAGCTTCTTCAAAAAGGGTTGGGTACGGACTTGTTTTTTCTGAGAAATAACTTCAAATTCAGGTGAAATCTCATTGCCTTTTTTTGTTTATCCTTTTCTGCACAGAGCTTCAACAAAGTTAGATATTACCTTTTACTTTTTCGGTAGTTTGTTGTTTTGTAGTTTTCTATAAATATATTAAAAATTGTTTTGTTTTTTATTTCAGTAAAAAACCAAACAAGTGCATTTTTTTCTTTTCAAGAAAGAAATTAGTTAGAATTAATTTATGAAAATTGTAAAATGTAATTGATTTTCAATTTTTTATAATTTAAAAAATAAATACTTTGTTGTTCGTTTATGCGAAAATTTAATCAGAAACATAAAAAAACTGCTTCTACCTTTGGATTATAAAAAATGAAATATCCACACCCCAAAATTTTTTCAGAACTTATAAAATTTTAATAATGAAACGTAAATCATTTTTCTTTTTGGCACTTATGATATCTGTAGTATCATGCCAACAATCCGAACTTATCGACCCATCAGAACTCGTTGAAGCAACAGAACAACTCAATACAGAAAGTGGAGATGTAGAAGAGCGTACATATCAAGAGACTTTGGCGCAATATGGGATATTGACGCGCCAGATTTATTTTATTCAAAACAATCTTTGGAATATAAATGCACCGGGAGCTTCGGCTCAAAAAGCATGGGTCAGAAATATAGATGATTGGGGCGCACAAACTGCTCATACCGTCGGAAATGGCGCAGTCAAAAGTTATCCGGGTATTGTATTTGGGACACATTATGGCAATTCACCACCAAACACCTTTGGTATGCCCAAGCGAGTAGGCAATCTCGGCAATATGTATTGCAGATGGAATCAATTTAATAATATGACCAAAGGGAATGCTTCTTTTGACATTTGGTTTCATTCAACGCCCAATCACGGTTCTTCAGAAGCAGATATTGAAATGATGATTTGGACGCAACGCAAGGGCGGTATGAACCCACTCGCACATGCCTACAACGCCAATGGTGCAGTGCCTATCGACACGAGATGGTTTAATGGCAAGCAATACAAAGTTTATAGAGGCGTGAATGGCAACGGAACACGAGTCTACACATTTGTTCAGACTGATAATAGCGGTCAGTTTGCAGGTCAAATAAAGCCTTTTGTCAACTATTGTAAGAGCAAAGGTTGGATAAATAATAATCATTACTTGCTCAGTGTACAAGCCGGTTGGGAATACATTAGTGGAGGTAGTTCACGAACTACATTATTCCGATTATCAGGTATCTAATTAACAATTAGACTTCGGATAATGGAGCGTTATAATTAAGTTTATTTTGTGAATAATTATAAAATAAATTCCCATATGACTCCCATTCCCCTAATTCTTTATTATCCGAAGTTTAAAATAATTTTTTTTTAAGGTGTTGATTATCAGTTAAATAATTCATTTTAACTTAATCTTAACCCTAAATGTAAATATTGGCACTGTTTACATTCCAAAATAAAAGGAATGTGTTGTTGAATTAAGTCACCATGAACGAACTCCCAAAATAAATTACCACATGTTACCCATTTATAATTCCAAATCATGTAAATGATTTGAGTTCTGATAGCTAATAGAAATTACAATAATTTCAATCCTTGTCATTACACAACCTACGAATAAACGACTTATGACATTCAGTGCCTGAATTTTTAATTATCTGAAAATTCAGCAATATGGCAACAGCAAAAGCAACCGTCATTGTCGGCGGTAAAATAATAGACCCGTACCACGTATCTGTCCAACAGAGGTACGATTGGCACCATCAATTTGAAATTGCCGTTTCAACCGAAAAAATCGAGGGGGCTAATAGCCTAAGCATTGACAACTCGGTGGACTATATTGGTCAAACAACCGAGTTGTCTATTGATTGCGCCACCGGTACATTCAGGTTTAAAGGCTTGATTACCAGTGTATATATCGACAGGTCGTATACAGGCGATAGCCTTGTGATACTTTCCGGTCACAGCCCTACATACTTACTGGAAGATGGCGTAGGCACAAAGTCATACGAAGAAAAAGACCTCTCTGCACTTGCGAATGAAATACTCGGTTCCTATCCCTCTAACCTGGTAAATCCCAATGTGGCACCTCAATATACGGCACCTATCCCTTACGTCGTTCGTTACAAAGAGACCAATTATCAATTTCTTGCGCGTCTCGCAGCAATTTATGGTGAGTGGTTTTATTACGACGGCGAAGGGTTGGTGTTTGGTAAATTACCAAATCCCGAAAGTATCGTTGTTACCTTAGGAAAGGATTTAGATTCTTTCGACTACGGCGTACGAATGCGCCCATCCAAATTTAAATACCAATTTTACAACTACATCGAGAATCGAATGGTGGAGAATACATCCACGAGCTTCAAGCCCGGTTGGTTGGATAATTATGGCAAAAAAGCCCTTGATGCAGCAGATGGTATGTTTCCCAGCGAACCTATAAATCCTGTCTGGCACGATGCACCTACGGATGCACTTGTCAAACATCTCGCTGAAGCGCATAGAGGTTCAATATTGAGTGATAGCGCGTTTTTCAAAGGACAAAGTACACACGCAGGTATCAAATTAGGCGGACGCATACAAGCCAAAGGCATCAACAAAATCGGCAAAATGAATGTGCCGGGAATGATTGGTAATTTCCGAATAACAGCAGTCACACATCGTTTAGATGCCAACAAAAATTATCGTAATACTTTTCAGGCAATTCCCTTAACGGTTACTGCTCCTCCGCTAAATAAAAACGTAGTCAAACCCGAAGCAGAATCACAAGTAGCGGTAGTCGTAGACAATCACGACCCGGAAGGTTTGGGTAGAATTCGCGCACAATTTAAGTGGCAAATGGACGGTGAAATGACTCCGTGGATACGAGTAGTAACGAGCAGTGCAGCAGGCGGCAGAGGGATGTATTTCGTACCTGAACTCGGCGATGAAGTCTATATCGGCTTCGACCAAGCCAATCCTGATCGACCCTACGTGATGGGCGCACTCTTTCACGGAAATGCGCGCCCGGTATGGGGACACGCGCAAAACGATGTCAAAGCCTTACGCACACGAAGTGGTCATCAGGTCATTCTGAATGATGGCGCAGGAGGCGAAAGTATCTTGATTAATGACCCAAATGGCAATTCCATTTACGTTGATACCGCATCCAATAGCATTACGATATCGGCATTGGAGAATATGACGTTCAATGCAAAAAATGTCTTTTTTAATGTAGAGGAAAATATGACGACAATGGTAGGCGAGAACATGTCCACTACAGTCGGCAAAAATATCAGCAATACCGCCGGAGAAAACATGTCTGATTCTGCCGGACAATCGATCAGCAAGCAAGCAGGTGAAAATGTAGGAATCACAGCAGCCAATTCTATCAATGCGATG
>JAHDEO010000313.1 GCA_020628725.1 Saprospiraceae bacterium | reverse complement strand
TGGTTGCTACCATCAAAATAAACTTCGTGTGTACCTGCGAGTGTCGGCTCATCGTATTTCAGAAGAGCGACTTTTCTCCCCATAGCATCCGTTATCCAGAGTGTCACCGATGTATCTTCTGTTAAGGTAAACTCTATCGTTGTCTGTCCGATGAAGGGATTAGGATAGTTGCGAATCGCAATCTGCTCCGTAATTCCCTCTTCTTGCTTAGGTGCGCTCACCAAGCAATCATCTATCAAAGCATGAAATTTAGAACTCGCCACCGCCGTTGCTGTGAATCCCGGCAATAAGTGGACAAGATTACCAGCCTGAAAAGTCACTGTATTGCCCGCGAGTACCTGTCCGTCAGATTCAATGTAGTCCTCTGCCTTGTAGATGCCCGAATTAATGATGCTTGATATATTATGAAAAGGTTCACACCCGTCAGAACCGATAATGACTGTATAATCTTCTATTTCCGAATCAACACCATCGTTATTACCGCAAGGGTCCGGTGAATTAGTGATGTCCTCTCTCAAATGTATTCTCATGCGTGTTGCACCATTGGATATATTATCAGGTACAGCAAAGGTTTCTAAGATATAATAATTGGACTGATAACTCTTTTCTATGATTAACTCATTGGCATCTTCAAAATCTCCATCTTGGTTGTAATCAATCCATACACTCCAGTAGAAGTATGAATCAGCATCCTGCGGTTTGTAAGCATACAGGGTATGATTATCTCCCGGAGTTAGGTATGCCGGTGGAGTAGAGGTAAAATCTCCATAGCCTTCATTGCCAGATGAGTTGTTAATCTCTTCTAATGTTACATTGTAGATATATACATTATTAGAATTGGTTGATACATTGGGCATGCAGTAGTCACCTGACGATGGAGGTGTCATAGTACCTTGACATGTACATTCGTCTTCGAGAATGACATCATTGTCGGTAGTAGAATCGCCGTCGTCACAAGGCGTTCCGGGTGTAGCGGGGATCGTCGCGTCATTATCGTCACAATCATCTGCTGCATATACGCCGTCATCGTCTGCATCGGTATATGCGCTATCATTATCTGAGACATTAAAATCCCAAGCTCCGCGACCATAGGTTCCAAACCTTACGATATCCTGACTCTCAATGTATTCGACAGAAGTATATCGCTGCATAGGTGCACTGACACCACGCATATCAAACCACTCGTCTTGAGCCGTTACATATACATAAGGACCGACTTCGGTGGCTGCAAAAAGGAGTGATTCGTCGGCATTGGCAACCAATTCGTGTACAAGTGTATTGGGTAAGCCGTTGCTCATCGCGGTGAAAGACTGACCGCCATTCGTGGATTTATATACTGCCGGATTGCTGTAACCACTACCACCGTAATAAACCAAATTGGACGTGACATCGGATGCCAGAATCGTCGCGCCATACAAATACCAATTGCCCGGACCTGTAAACGAACTTGTTTTTGACCATGTTGTACCCAAGTCATTAGAATAGAAAAAAGTACCATCATCCGTAGCTACATAGATTCGGTTGGCGTCCAATGTAGAGGCTTCGATGGCTGAAATCTGACCACCATTATTGGCATTGGCTTTGAAGTCGTAAGTACCCTGTGTGGCGGTGATATTTCCGTTGGCATAAGTCAGGGTAATCAGATAATTTCCGTCTTCCTGAATTAGATCACCGTTTTGATCCGTAGTTGTATTTATATTACCACCACCGATATACATCGAATTATCCGTGTAATCAGCCGTTTCTGCCGAAGGCAACATCCAATAAGGGCGGTCGTTTCCTGTCATAATCCAGTCAGCGTTGGCATCACCTGTACGCGGGTCGGGATAATAGTTCATCCAACCGCCGGGATATTGTGTCCAAAGACTTTGTCCGCTATTAGAAAAAATCATGTGTCCGTAATCACCGGAAACTTGTTGTTCCCAACTTTCTATGCCCGTACCCGCTGCCGTATTGGTGCGCTGAAAGCCTTGGTCTTGTGTACCTGCGTACATATAATCGACATCCGCTTCACTCGTCACCACATCGTAGTATTGGCTGACATTCAGATTTTCGGGTGCGATATTGGTATTTGTTACCAAATTATCATAAGAAATACTAATACCACCATGATTGGCAATTAAAGTAAATTCATCGCCTACGGGATCATAAAATGAACCGAAAGCCATCATATCTGCGTGCAACTTATTGAGAACATCATCATAATACTCTGCCCATCCATTCACCATTGTCCATGATGCACCACCATCAAAACTGCGATAAGCCTCTACCGCACCTGCATACAAGCGATTCGGATCATCCAACGATACCTCAATACCTATATCCCAAGCTATAAAAGGTAATGTACCCTGCAAAGCCCATGATGCGCCGTTATCGGTAGATTTATAAATACCTTCACGGTCTGTGAGCGCATAGAGGGTAAGAGTATTGCCGGATTTGTGCCCCTTGATTTGATTCTCCACATTTATAGGTAAATCTGTATTGGTGTTGAGTACACTCACCGTTGCACCTGTTACCTCATATAGTGTGGTAGATTTATCTAAAATATATAATTCATCAGTATTAAACGGTGACCACATAGAAGTTTGAATTTGAGGTTCGTCGCCAGACGGAGTTATATCTATCCCATACGTAAATGTATGTATATGTGTGAAGTTAAGTCCCCTATCTGTTGACCTGAACAACCACAGTTGTTGTGTCCATGAAACGGAATCCCAAGTTTTTGCCAAATAATAAACAGTATGGTCACTCAAGACATACATGGAGTGTGGGCTACCCCAAGTATTATTAAAGCTAATTGTTGAAGATTGCCAATTCACTCCCTCATTATCTGAATAATGAATAATTTTGTTGATAGAAGCCAACAATCGCTTACCACCGCTTTCATTATCAATGATTTTTATGATGTTATTATCAAATTGCAAATCTTCATTCTGTGGTATCCAGTTACTACTCGTCCGGTCTCCTTTCCACACCGTACCTCCATCAGAGACCGCGTATATTTTGTCATTATCCACATCATAATCCACAGCGGTGATGCTGCCTGATTGGTTTTTACTTCCGCGTTCAAACCATTCTCCCGCCAATGCACCGTTTCCAAAAACCTCGGTGGTCACATCGGATTTGAGTTTCCGCAAACTGCGTTTTTCTTCGTATTGCTTTTTTCGGGTTTTGCTATCTATTGTCCGCCAGTCTGTATCGGGAGCGGTGCGGTGCATCAGTTCAAAATATTCCTCTCGCCGATTGGCATTTTCCTCATCTTCAATTTGTCCGTCGAGAATGATAGTACCGTCAGTAGGAACTGGGTGAGTGGGCTTTATTGTTGTGTTTTGCTTTTGTTGCAAATAAAGTCCGAAACACAGACAAATACCTGCTGCCAAAAGTGCTAATGTTATCGTATGTTTCATTGTCATAAAGTTTTATCGTGTTATCAAAATTATTTCGGTCATCTTTTTGAGTTTTGTTTTTAGTGAAAATGAAAACAATTCACATTTCGTTTAAATCAAGTTTTGATATACTTTGAACGGCATAAATTTCAGAAAATGAAAACACCATATTATTGAAAAAAGTGTCATAGACACGCCCGATTTAGTAGCCCCAAGTTTCAACTTGGGGAAAAGTTTATCCCTCATTTCCAGAGTGCCGTAGGTACGTTGCATAGCTTGATGTATCGTGTCGATGACACTCATTGAAAGGGGGAGAAATCGCATCCCCAAGTTGAAACTTGGGGCTACCAAATGAACCACGTCTAACGACGTTACTAAGTATCAATATTTTCCGAAATTCACCCCGTTTACAGTATAAAAAGCATATTAAGAATAAAATCAGGTGATGTTGATTGGTGTTTTTTTTATTATAAAAGTCTTTAAATTAGGCTGTTATAGAATGATTTTTTATTTGTGTAAAATGTGGGCTTACATTTAAAAGAAATTAATTTAAGGAGGACAACGTGCATTGTCCTCCTTAAAAAATCAAGTATAATAAAGGCTGATTATCTAATCAAAACCATCTTCTGTGTGCCTGTGTATTCGCCTGCCTGAATGGTGTAATAATACATTCCCGGCGCATGATTACTACCGTCAAAACTAACTTGGTGTGTACCTACGAAAGTTGACTCGTCATCTTTCAAGACGGCGACTTTTCTCCCCATAGCATCCGTCACCCAGAGTGTAACCGGGGTGTCTTCTGTTAAGGTAAACTCTATCGTCGTCTGTCCTGTAAATGGATTCGGATAGTTGCGAATAGCCACCTGTTCGGTGATTGCTACTTCCTGCTTAGGTGCGCTTGTTGAGCATTCATCGATCAAAGCATGGAATTTGGAAGTCGTACCTGCTGTTGCGGTGAATCCCGGCAATAAATGGACGAGATTACCTGCTTGGAATGTCACCGTATTACCTGCGAGTACTGTACCGTCAGATTCAATATAATCAGCTGCCTCAAAGGTACCCGAACTTACTCTGTCGGAAAGCTCAAAGAAAGGCATACAACCATTACCTATAATGATAGAGTAATCTTCTACATCTGCCGCTACATTATCGTTGTTGCCGCAAGGTAGAGGTGCTCCACCAACATATTCTTTCAAATACACCCTCATAACCGTCTGACCATTTGGTATGCCCGTCGGTATGGTAATGTTATTGGAGAAACTATTATCAGACACGGGCCAATCACTCACGATTAACTCGTTGCTATTATCACCAAAAACACCATTTTGATTGTAATCAATCCATACTCTCCAGTATACATTTACATTATTATTCAACAGTTTATAAAGTGTCAAATTATATGTATCACCGGGTAGTAGATTGGCAGGTGCTACTTCTGATGTATAATCTTTGTAACCTCCGTCATTACCTGAACCAAAATTCAATTCACCCGGAATCACTATACCTGAAATGAAATTCTCCGAGCTGGAAGTAACATTCGGAATACAATATTCACTTGACGATGGAGGTACGGCAGTACCTTGACATGTACATTCATCGGCGAGAATGATGTCGTTATTAGTATTCGGATTATTGTCATCACAGGGTGTTCCGGGGGGAGCCGGAATAGTCAGGTCGTTATCATCGCAATCATCCGCTGCACATATACCATCACCGTCTGCATCTGTACAATCCGGACCAATAGCAACTGCGTAATCTTCTACATCTGCTGCCACGTTATCATTATTGCCACAAGGTAGAGGTGCTCCCGCAACATACTCTTTCAAATATACCCTCATACGTGTTGTACCATTAAGAGCATCTGCCGGTATGGTAATAGTATTGAAAAATGCATTGGTAGATACGGGCCAATCACTTACTACTAATTCGTTGCTATTATCACCAAAAACACCATTCTGATTGTAGTCAATCCAGATTCTCCAGTATAGGTTTGCACCATTGTTCTGTGCCTTGTAGAGATTCAAATTGTAACTTTCACCGGGTAGTAGATTGCCGTTCGGAGCTACTGTTCCAGTGAAATCTCTGTAGCCTCCATCGTTCCCTGAGCTATTACTGATTACATTTCCTAATACAACAGCTGTAATGTAGTTTTCTGTACTACTGGTAACATTTGGTACGCAATAGCCTGATGAAGATACCAGTGTACCTTGACACGTACATTCGTCTGCAAGAATGACATCGTTATTAGTATTCGGGTCATTATCGTCGCAAGGCGTTCCGGGGGCAGCCGGAATAGCCGCATCGCTGTCATCGCAGTCGTCTGCTGCACATACGCCATCATTGTCTGCGTCTGTAGTACAATCAGCCGATGCACCGATAATAACTGTATAATCTTCTATTTCCGCATCAGCACCATCATTATTGCCACATGGTTCGGGCGCATTGCCTGTTTGTTCCTTCAAATGTATTCTCATCCGCTTTACGCCGTCAAGCACATTGTCAGGTATAGAAATATGATTTTCAATATAGTAGTTGGATTGATTGCTCATATCTACAACTAATTCATTTGCCCCATCAAAATCTCCATCTTCGTTATAATCAATCCATACTCTCCAATGGAATAAGGAGTTGTCATCAGTCAGTTTGTAAGCGCGGAATAAATATGTTCCGGATTGAGACAAATACGCAGGATCGGTTGTCGTAAAGTCTCCATAACCCTCGTTGGCCGATGGATTATTAATACCTTCCAATTCTACCTTGTTGATATATACATTATTAGAATTTGTCGGAATATCAGGTGTGCAGGAAGTGGCGTCAGGCGTTATCACACCTTTACAAGTACACCCGTCTTCGCGAATGACATCGTCATAAGTTTCAGGATTGTCGTCGTCACATTCTGTTCCGGGAAGCATTGGAAAACTCGGGTCATTATCATCACAATCATTTATGGTACATGTACCGTCATTATCTGCATCACTACAATCGGCTATAGTAATACGGTAATCCTCTACTTCTACAGAACCATTCTCATTGCCGCAAGGAGTAGAGTTGCCAGCCACATATCTTTTCAAATATACCCGCATACCTGTATCACCTACGAGTGCATGGTCAGGGATGGTTATACTGCCTGAAAAAATATCATCAGATACTGCACCTTGTGATAAGGCTACTTCAGTTTCATCATCAAATTCTCCGTCTTGGTTATAATCAATCCACACTTTCCAGTAAAATATATCGTCGGGGGCGGATGCTTTGTGAAGGTTTATGGTATAGGTTTCGGCTTTTGTTACCTCATCATCATTTACCTCCTGCTCTCCTGAGAAATCCCGATAACCTCCGTCATTACCTGAAGCATTATCAATTCCACCTCCTATGAGAAAGACGCGGGAAATATAAGTATCAGACGGACTATTGACGTTTGGTACACAATACCCCATTTCAGATGTAGGTGTACCTCTACAAGTACATCCGTCTTCTTGTATAACATCATTGATAAAGCTATCAATATCGTCGTCACATTCTGTTCCGGGAGTAGTAGGGAGGTCTGCATTATCGTCGTTACAATCATTTAAGAAACAAATACCGTCATTATCTGCATCGGTACAATTCAGTGTATTTGACAAACTAACGGTGTAGTCTTCTACTTCACCATTGATATGACCATTATTAGGATTATTACAAACAAAATTTGCAGCATGTACTGTCAAATCATAAAGGCTTATAACAATTCTCATTTTGTAAAAACCAAGTGCGGTAGTAGCAGGTATTTCATCCAAATATCCCTGAAAATCTCGCCCTTCATATGACAATACGATTTCTTCCGGTTCAAAATAATCATTATTATTAAAATCAATAAAAGCGTACCAGTGGGCGTCTTGGGGAGTGAATTGTGCACCATTCTCTGATGAAACTCCATTGCCTTGTGTGAGGTTAATCCAGTTATCACCAATTTGAAGTGGTAGTGTCATATTGGTATGGTCTTCATAGCCGACACTGCTACGTGTGCTTATATTCTGTACACCTCCAAGAATGACCTCTTCTATGTACATTCGGCGTGACTCTTCATCATCAAGTAGCATAGGTAGGCAAGGTCCTTTATCGCAGAGTTCGATACCGTCGGGGTGTTCGCTTAGTGCTGTTTCTACTAATGTGATAGAAGTGGTATATTCAGAAACATCCAATTTTGCCCAAGCTGTCAAGTGTTCACCACATCCGAGGTCGTATTGCATCATGACGTAAGCAAACTGTTCGTCCCAGTCGCCCAAAGCATCATAGCTGATATAAGTTTCATCGCCTATTGATGTAGAGGAGTCAGTCAATCCGCCTCCCATTTGTGTGAAATTCAGGTTATCTGTATTGTCATTACACTTAAAAAGCTTTACTTGATACGAACCGGGGGCTACGCAAGCTATATTAGCGGGAAAGGGATATTTATCCGGATTGACAAAACATACGTAGCTTGAACTGGCAGTCTGAACGATAGCTGCATCGGCAGCCTGAATGCTAAACGGATGGGAAACATTATTGCTGAAAGCAATATTTTTTCCATCAGTATCAAGATGTTCGCTGGTAATTACATTATAAGAATTGTATGACCGCCCCATAACATTGATGTAATCTACAGTTATTGGAATTTCGCCCATATCTACCTGAGTACCGGGTTTGAAAGCACTCTGATTAAAAGTCAGTAGAAATTTGAAATCTATCGGCAAAGCCGGCACAGGATTAAGCGTGACGATAGCCTTGTGATTATTAACGACACTAACAGACAGATTGGACCCCGAGAAATCAACAGGTATCGGTTCGTCTTCCAAAGCGGCAATATTGAAATCGTTAGCATCTATCGAACTTTGAAAACCGTAATTAGCAGCAAGCCCCTTCAAGTCAATTTCAATGGGACTGAATGTGCTGGGATCGGATGGATTTTCGGCTGGGATTTCTTTCATGACAAATGTGTGGTAGGTAGCTCTTGGGCTATTGGTCTGCCCTGCGATAATAGACTGGTTTACAGCACTATGAATGTAGTTTTCCAAAATCTTGATTCTATCGCACGAAGGGTCTTTTTGGACGCGTACCCAGCCATAATTGAAGTCGCCGTTGCAGCCGTTTCTGAATCCAATGTAAAATTCCTGACCACTGTTAATTGCTGCAACATTTAATGGAAGATAAGGCTCATCAATGGCACTTTTAAAATCATCTCCATTTCCGGGTATTGTATTTCCATCGTTGAATACCTTTGCATTATCTAATTGTGTTGTATTGTTGAATACTGTTGCGATTGATACAGAAGGATTTTCGGTATATACGTAGTATTGAATATTCCCATTTACATTTTCATATCCGAATCCTATTGGATAAGCACGTTTGAAGTAAGTTTCGCCATACCATCTGCCTTCCGGACCGACA
>JAHDEO010000312.1 GCA_020628725.1 Saprospiraceae bacterium | reverse complement strand
GTAGCACCAATGACAAACATCAATTGTTCGGGACTCCCCCACTCCATCGCCCGGCGCATCACTTTTTCGTAAAGCGGCTGATCATTTTCCTGCTTGGTCAATTGAAAATCTTGGCTACCTTTATTGGAAGTCAAGCCCAAGAGAATTACCCATTTATCGTCAAATTCAAGGAAAGGTTTGACCGAATCCTCACCCATATACGGCGCGACTGTCACCGCGTCGAAGTTCATATTTTCAAAGAAAGCCTTTGCGTATAGGCGAGAAGTATTACCAATGTCGCCGCGCTTGGCATCGGCTATTGTGAAGTGTTCGGCAGGAATGTAGGCGATGGTTTTTTCCAAACTGCGCCATCCTTCCGCACCCCGCGCTTCGTAGAAGGCGATATTCGGTTTGTAAGCTACGCAGAGGTCTTTTGTCGCATCAATGATTTGTTTGTTGAACTCAAAAATCGGGTCGTCATATTTGAGCAGATGCTTGGGAATACGGTTAATATCCGTATCAAGCCCGACACAGAGATAGGAGTTTTTTTGGCGGATTTGTTGGTAGATATCGTTGCGATTCAATACGTGAGTTTTAATTTACACATTGCACACAAATTACATGCATTTACGTGACGCAAGCCGGAGGCATTACGCTACGGTTATGCGACGGTTACACCATTGACTGCTTCTACGCCCATGATTTCCGGTACGTGCATTTTGATGGCTTGCTCTAAGCCTGCTCGCATGGTCATTACGCTCATATTGCAACTTTCGCAAGTTCCCAACCAACGAACTTGTACTTTCATATCGTCGGTAATATCTACGATTTCGACATTGCCGCCATCAGCTTCCAAATGTGGGCGAACGGTGTCAAGGGCAATATTTACTTTTTCGATTAGTTCTTGTTTATTCATAAAACTGTGTAATTTTAATTTAGGATCGTTTAAAAGATAATATCGACATTTCGACAAGGTTATTTTGCGCTTAGTTTTTCTCTTGGAAACGGGCGTTTATCGGGATAAATAACTGTTTTCAAGAGGGAAAATAAGTGTAAAAGAAGCCGTCCAAATGTTGATCTTATTTTTTAAACGATCCTTAGGGTAAATATTCAAACAAATCATCTACTAAGAGTGTAAAACCAAGCGTTTCACAAGTAACCGATTCGCCTTTTTTTATAATTATTTTTTCTTGATAATCATCACCTTTGGGGCGTCTAAATACTTCGATTTGTTGTTCAGGGATATTAGCAATCCAGTATTCAGGAATGTTTTCTTGAGCATAAAAAGCCTTTTTCAATGTTCTGTCTCGCTCTAATGTCGTATCTGCTACTTCGATAAGTAAATGTACATTTTCGGGAGTTGGATGTTGCGTTTTATATTTATCTTTTCTATAATCCAAAACAGCTATATCCGGTTCAGGTTCAGAGTTATCCGAGCATCGAATCGGGTCTTGTGCCGCAATTGTAAATTTACCTCGAAATTGTAGTAAAAGCTCTTCATAAAGATGCGCAACACAACCTCTATGCGGACTCCCTATTGGGCTCATATAGTAAATTATCCCATTAATTAACTCCACGCGTTCGCCGTCAAAAATGCCTGCTTCGCCCATTTTATAATATTCCTCTACGGTAAACAGGCGTTTATCGTTAATGGCTTTTTTTGATATGTCGATTCGTGCAGTCAATTAATTTTGAATTTAGAGTGAAGCACACGGGCTGGAAGCACCGTGCTATGTATTTGTTACGTTGTAATTTTCACTGTTTCTGTGGGTGCGATTTGTTCATTTCTAATCGCAATTTGACGCAATACATTTTCTGCAGCCGTTTTAAATGCCTTGCCGTCAGGTGTTTGTTTCAATACAACGGGATGTCCCGCATCGCCTGATTCACGGATACTTTGTACGATGGGGATTTGCCCGATGAGCGCAGTGTTTGCTTTTTGCGCTAAACGCTTTCCGCCGCCTTGCCCAAATAAGTAGTATTTATTCTCAGGTAATTCTTCGGGCGTAAACCACGACATATTCTCAACAACTCCGAGTATCGGAACGTTCACATTTGGCAATAAAAACATGTTCATTGCCTTCACTGCATCAGCTACGGCGACCTCTTGTGGTGTTGTGACCATCACTACACCCGTTACCGGAACCGTCTGCACCATTGTGAGTTGAACATCGCCCGTTCCCGGTGGCAAATCGACAATCAAAGCATCCAATTCGGGCCACAAACAATCATTAAAAAATTGTTTGATAATACCTCCCAAACGCGGTCCTCGCAACACAATCGCCTGTTCCGGTTCTATAATAAAACCAATGGACATCACAGGCATTCCATAAGCCTCTAAAGGTACGATTTTATGCTGACCATATACTTCCTGCACTTTCGGGCGTTGTCCTTGCAAACCTAACATCGTCGGTACAGAAGGTCCATACACATCCGCATCTACCAAGCCCACTTTCCAACCTAACTCTCTCAATGCCAATGCCAAATTGACGGAAACGGTAGATTTCCCGACTCCGCCTTTACCTGATGCTACGGCGATTATATTTCTGATTTGTGGCAATGCTTTCTCAGAAGCTCCTGCTTCGGCAAAGGCACTTTTCATACTCAGGTGTACATGTACATTTGCCTGCGGATAAACATCATTTACAGCGGCAATACAAGCGAAATTCACCTGTGATTTGGTGTCGGTATCTACTTGTGGCAGTACAACGGTGAAACTCACATTGTTTCCTTCTACTTGAAGGTTTTCGACCATTCTCATTGAAATGAGGTCTTTCCCTGTTTTTGGGTCATTGACTTTTTCGAGGGCTTGTATGATTTGCTGTTTATCCATATTTAGTTTGAATTGCTCGCAAAAATACTAACAAATTGGCACATAGTACAGTTCATATTGATTTAAGAGCATGTTTAAAAATTTTCTGGCTGATAACCAAGTTAATTAAGTGCTAAGGTAATTCTGTAACTGAATACTTTTTCGGAATTGACCATTTATTGGGCAGCACTGTTAAGTGCAAAATATCGGTAGCTTTTTTGAGGAAAAAAATCGTTTTGAGTGCCTTTAGGTACTCAATATTACGAACCTAAAGGCTCGTTTGACGTGTTTTTATTGAAAATTTTACCAATATTCGACCTCTAACGAGGTCATATGAGATTTTGCCCAATTAATGGGTAATTCCGTACTTTTTTCACTATTTTTGCTTAGTTCTTTCTCGTTCTGCTATAAATTAATATCTTTGTAAGTATTCCGCTTTTTCAGAAGTCATACCCACCGATATTCCAGCTTAAATTTCATTTCAAACCTACTTGCTTTAACATCCTATTTAATGGCTATTGATTCATACTTAAATGTATAATCAATTGTGCCTCTTTTATTTACAATTAACTCAACTCTACGCAAGTACTCGCATTCAAATCACTGTATTAAAATATGAATCATGAGAAAGACTAAATCTTTTTTTTTATTGCCCTTCCTTTTGTTCGGTATGTCTGTATTGCACGCCCAAACAGGCACGTATGATGTACGCTTCAACATACCGGATACGTCAATAGTAACCTTTTGCAACGCTCAACAACTGTATATTGATATAGAAGTCAAGGCGAACACGTCTGATACAGAATTTTCCTTAGGCGAGCAAAATTACAGATTTTCCTTCAATAAAGATGCCTTAGCTAATCCGGTACTTATTGAAGAGTTAGACCTGCAATCGGGTACAGCTCTGCCCTCTCCGGCAGGCGTGTCATTTTATTCTGCACACAACTTGAATGGAACTCTGGATTCTGTAGTGTCTTATAATATTGAGCATCTTTTCGGAGATGGTGTTTTTGTATCTGCAGATGAATGGTTGTCTATCGGGCGCGTAGGTTTTGACGTACTCGACCCTTTTGCCTGCTATGAATTGACCTGGCATGATTCCGCCACATTTCCCAGTACATTTATCAGTGAATTGAATGATAACGGTACATCAAGAGATGATGCCGCGGAAGGGAATTTCACCGACAGCGGACTGTGTTACAACACTTTGTGCCTGATGCCTATCGAATTATTAGATTTTCGTGGTGAGGCGTCTGCTTGCCGGGTCCGGCTCCATTGGGCTACAGCTACAGAGGAAAATTCATCCCATTTTATCATTGAACGTAGTTACGATGGCATTTCTTTTGAAGATATTGGCAGAATGGAGGCAGCGGGATATTCACAGGATTTACAGAATTACGAATTTAATACAGACCAACTCCAAGCATACGCCTATTACCGACTTAAACAGGTAGATTTTGATGGACAATATGCTTATACGGATGTCATTCGTATACATTCTACATGTTTTGAACCCGGCGGTGTGATTGAGGTATATCCCAATCCTGTATATACCGGAGAGAATGTGAATATCAAATTACAATCAGCTACTACGGAGTCTGCTCAAATAGTCGTAACAGATATCAACGGCAGAGTCGTTTCAGATATTCCGACACAACTCAATGAAGGTCCGAATATGCTCCAATTCTCTATTTCTGATTTGCCGAACGGCAGTTACTTTGTTCAAATGAAAGGAACAACTTGGAATTCGACCGCAAAAAAAATATTGAAAATTAATGATTAATAGCTAACGGATAATGGATAACGGATAATGATTAATAAATTTCATTTTCGCTATGCGAAAATGACTATACAAAAAATTAATCATTATCCATTATCCATTAAATACACTGCATAAGTTGTTTTTCCTTCCTCATCTTTTAGCTCATAAATTAAACGGAGTTCGAATGTATTGTCCAACATTTCTTTGGTAACACCTCGTTCGACTACGCTAAACCAAAAATCCCATATTATCACATCGCCATCATTTAAATGTTGCATAAAATCGGGCATCAATTCTCGTCGTTGTTTTCCATCGAAATGGTCGATATCCAAAATTTCACTCATATACGGATGTACGTATAGGAATTTTCGATTGTCAGTATCCACATTCTCAGTGATATAATCATGCACTTGAATGGCTTGCACATCGTATTTATTCAGATTGAGGTCGCGCCAATTGAAAGCCGCAGGATTAGGGGTGAAAGGAAAGATTAAGAGATAAGCAATCAATAGTGTTTTTAATGCTAATTTGATATTTTTATTATGTATGAAAATTTCTTCCGTAATAAAATTAAAACCCAATAAAGCGATAATAGCAATCAACGGCATCACACTAATCAGTACTCTCACCAATCCCATCGACCCCATCAAACCTAAGTACCAAGCCATCGTATGCGTCATGAAAAACGCACCGAATCCGAGCAATATCGGCACTTGAATATAGAGGTCGGATGTGCGCCGCAGAGTGTCTTTGATGATGCTGATTACCCCAATCCAAAGTAAGGCATAAATCGGAATGCCCACCACATAAGTCAGTTGGACAAAGTAATGTGTGAAACTCCCGCTACCATATTGACTACGATAACTGTAAGGCATTTTTTTGAAGACCCATAGCAATTCGTAATCATAGAAAAGCCATCCTACAAGCGCGTACACCACATGCCCGACCAAAAGGGAAGATAAAGCAAATAATCTAACCATCTGACTTGCTCTTTTCCCTCTACGTTTCACCAAATTCTCCTTACGTAACTTGGCTATGCGCGTCAAATTTGGCAAAACGTAGAGAAAAAATAGCGGTGTCATCTTAGTTAGATTATTAGCTTTATCTTCCCTAAGCCCCGCAATTGCGTACCACCTTTTTTTCAACAAAAAACAAAACGCCCATATCGCTATAATCACCAAACCCTCAGAACGTACAAAGGGCAAAAACGACAGCACCACAGCCGAACTCAAATGACGTTCCTTGACCATCAAATACAAACTCCCACTTAAAAAAGCAGCAAATAACGGCTCGGTCAGCCCCGAAAAAATCAATACAAAATGTAAGGGAGCAAATACGAGTAAAACGACTGTGAGAAGTGCATTTTTAATATCAAGGGCTTCGCAAATTTTGTAGGTAAAAAATATGGTGCAGCCCGTCACGAGTGCGTTGAAGACCTTCATGCCCGTAAAGCCAAACTGGGCAAAAGGGGCGGAAAGCAGTACAAAAACAGGCTTTGCCCAATGATGCAGGAACAGCTCGGGATGTTTAAAAGCATACTTAGCATAGAGGTAATGCAGGATACTATCGCCTGAATCGCCGATACCATTAAACAAGGTAATAACCGTCACCGCAAGTATCGCGTACAATGCTAAAGCTACATATATTTGCCCGTTTTTCATCACGAGACAAGGTAGCGTTTTTTTTCAACTGCAACTGCAACCTCAAATACAATTTCAATTTCATTTTTTTAAGGTTTGCCAAAGGCAAATCAATTCTTATTTGAGGTTGAGGTTGCATTTGTAGTTGAGGTTGTTACTGATTGACCAAAGTCGGATTACCCATCAAGCCTGCGTTGTAATTGTGAATACATTGGCGGATTTGATCTTCATTATTCATCACGAAAGGTCCGTAGGAATATACGCGTTCATTGAGTGGTTGTCCGCCAAGTATGAGCATTTCTGCCGCACATTCGGCGTAGAGGTTGATGAGGCTTTCGCCGCGTTGGTAGAGAGCAACTTGATTGGCTTTGAGTTCGCGTCCGCCTTCGAGTTCGAGCTTGCCATTGATGAGATAAATGAAAGCGTTGTGCGTAGGGTCTGTCGGAATGTCAAGGCGGGTATCGTCGTTCATTTTGACATGATAATAAAACGCCGGGGAGTGTAGTGGTATCGTGGATTTGGCATCGCCCAATTCCCCTAAAATGACCTGAATGGAATAGTCGTCAGTTTCGATTTTATCCATATCAGCTACACGATTGACGGTAGTCGTGGGCGCATCAAATTTGTGTGCAGCAGGTGTGTTGAGCCATATTTGAAAACCATGATAAAAACCACCTTCGTCATACAGTTGCTTGCCGGATTCTTCCATGTGAATCGCACCTTTGCCGGAACTGAACATCATAAAATCACCCTTCGCTATCTGGAAGTCGTAGTTGAGACTGTCTTTGTGATGTCCCGAACCTTCGAGAAAATAAGTCGTAGGCGTAACACCCGCATGTGGGTGTGCATCTACGCGAAGTGGGTCGCTACCGGGATTGACATTGACCGGACCAAACTCATCAAACAAGACGTATGGCGATACATAATCGTTTTGGTCGCCCGCAAAGGCACGCATGACGGGTAATGTGCCTACATTGACGCCTTGTGCGGAGAGAATACGATAAATTTTGCGCTTGGAATTTTCATGATACATACCGGAATTAGCAACGAGTGAACTGCTCGCCACGCCCATGCCCAATATCGCCGAGCCTTTGATGAATTGTCTTCTTTTCATGTCATCCATGTGTTGTCGTGATTCGTATAATCGTTAATTTGCGATTCGTCTTACGAATAAATAAAGCCCAAATTGCTTTGCAATTTGGGCTTTATAACGTCGAAATATTATTTTTTGTTTAGGATAAACATTTAACAAATTTCACATGTAACTATAAATTACTTTGCGATTACCATGCGTTTTGTATCTACTACATTGCCATCTACCACCAATGAATAACTATACGCACCGGCAGCAATAGTCCCCGCTTTAATCTGAATCTCACCGACGCCCATTTGTGCAACGCGCTCACTGTGAATCAATTGACCTTTTGCATCAAAAATATTCACGACTGCATTTATGGCATCAATAGGAACATGGTATCTGATTAATGTATTGTCATTAAATGGATTGGGTTGATTTTGCTCCAAGTAAGCACCTTGTCCGTCAAGTTGAATATTTTGACGATTGATGTCTGTGTTTTGACCATTCAATAGTGTTTGCATCATTTCCTTCATCTCTGCCATTTCCTCACGCAAAGTTGTGATTTCCTCTTTTTGTGCATCAATGATTTCTTGTTGCTCCTGAATGGCATCTACCATCATCCACTTCAAGGACGAGGCATTGATGCTTAGATATTCATGCTCTGTGCGAGTAACGACTTGTCCGTCGGGTCTGCCGTCGATGTATTCAATACCTCCATCATCAGCAGTCGTCACGCGGAAAGTGCTGACCATATGCGGTGCTACTTTCTGCAAATCCTGCGCTACCACACCGATGTGTTGTTGTCCGGTTCTCGTACCTGCTTTGCCATTATATTCGTAGGTAACGGGATTGAGTTTTTTGATGACATCAAGACCGCCGTCGTACTTTTTGATATTGCGTTTCAATCGTTTGTCTGACAGGACATTCCACAAGTCACCGCCGTCAGATTTGAAAGCATCACCCTGTATGTGTAGGCGATAATCTGACTCTACCACCGCATCTGCATCTTGTGCCGTTGCATTATCTACAATCAAACTACCTGTAGATGAAATCAAGAATACGCGTTCCGAAGCACCACCTACATTGCCATTAAAATCTGTAAGTGCCAGATAGCCGGGGTCGCCATTTTCATAGCCATTTACAAGCAAACTGAATGATTCCAATGCGCTACCACTATAGTCTCCACCGGGGAATCTGGCAAGTAAGAATGCGGGTGAATTACTATCTCTATCAACTCGGAAAACCGTATTAGAAGCTCGCATGTGGAACGGACGCGCCGGACTGGTCACGCCAAAGCCAAGACGCCCATTCTCAACGATAAGGTTGCCACCATCAACATGGAGTTTGCCCAAAGGCGCATCTGTGCCAACTCCTACGTCACCATTTGGAGCTACAACGTCAATTTGAGAGAAAACAAGCATAGGAGATATGCTCAAGAGTGTTACGATAATTAAGTTCTTCATTTTCATTGTTTATACTTTTGAAATCTAAGAGGCTGTCTAAGCACTTAGGGAAGACGAAAAAATAGCAATTCAAATGGGTAGTTTATTTTCTTCATCTGCCCTTACTTAAAATTATTTGCATTGTAAATATGAACGTCTTTTCCGCCCATATTT
>JAHDEO010000311.1 GCA_020628725.1 Saprospiraceae bacterium | reverse complement strand
CCGTCCAATTGATAAGGTCGTAGCTTGGCTTTGAGTGTATCGGGCTGTTGGTAGCGGATGCGTTTGTAATTGCCGGAAAGCGCGGTTTTGGCTTTTCGGTCTTGCTGTTCGAGGTCGAGATTTTTGAGGACAGAAAAGCGGCTTTTCATCACGCGGATGCCTTCGTTTTCGAGTTCGCCCATGCGAAAAACCTCTTCATATTTCGCCATCCATTCTTCCGGTATCAGGAAAAAACGCCCGTCGGGAAGCGGATAAAAACGATTGCCCTCACCGATATAAGGCGCGAGTTTGATAAAGGGAAAACTGAATTTCCCAACCACCACATCGCCATACAAATCAAACCAATCGCGCTCCTTTTTCAGATTTAATTCAATACGTGGAATATTTAATGCGACTTCGTGTTCCTCCATTTTCGGGTTCACTACCTTAAACCCAAGTCGCTTAAAATCAGGCTTTTGTTCTACAATCCATTGCATTACCCTATCCGAGTTGGGTTCGCCTTCGATGTCGGTGGGAATGAATAATGTACCTTCTTTTTCGAGTTGAAACTCGCCGAGTTTATCCACAAATTCCTGCTCTGCTTCGGCATCCCGACGATATTGATAAACGATAACATCGTCATTATCATCAAATTGCAAATAAGTTTTCTGCTGCGTACCTTCTCCGAATTTAAACTTCAATTCGCCGTACACAAATGTTAAGTCAATACCGCATTTTTTAGTTAAGAAATTCTCGGAAAAAGTTACCTCACACACTTGGAGTTGTTTATTCGTTTCCACCTCAAAACCCTCTGCCTGAATATCTGCCCGCGCCGCTACTCGCTTGATGAATTTCTCAAAATATTCACGCATATAATGACCCGGAATCCGCACTTCATCCTTCTTCAAAAAGGGCTTGACCATATTTCCATTAATGGCAGAAAGAGAGTATAAAATCCGGTCAGAAACAATCCATGCAGGCTCATTTGTCAGCACCGTAATATCGCGTTGTTGTATGCGCCACGCTGTACGATTGCTCAAAAAACTTAATTTATAAATGATGTCTTTTTCCGTCCGCTTAAAGAATAATTGCGGCGTGAGAACGGCATTACCTGCTTTAATTTGTTGTTCGGGAATGTAATCTTTACGGTCTGTATTTAGCGAGAGCAAAAAATTATTATCAAATATTATCTGTAAAAATTTCCCTAATTCACGATGAATATATTTGACAATACTTTTCTTAACGTCCGCATTTTCAAGGAGTTTTTCGATTTTTTTCTTGCGTTTGCCTTTGGTGTTATATTTCTCTTCAAGGACATTTACCTGCAAATTCTCAATCAATCGAAACAACTCCGCACGCTCCGGCGTCAATTCCAATCCGTAATCTTGCACCGTCTGCGCATACACCTTATGCGCTACATAGGTCATCATCCCCTTTTCGTTGCAATGTGCTACAAAAGCCGATGGCAAAAAGCCGAGTTGCTCGTACTCGCTCAAGTCGTAAATTATGTCGTAAGTGTTGCTCAATGTGATGTGTTTCAGTGTTTCAGTGTTCTATGTTCGTTGTTCTCCGTTCCGTACCGACGACTTTACAGGGTGGACGGAAACTCTGTAATGACTGCTTTAGCTGTCAAGTATCTTGTTTTTATGTTTTTAATTAACTTTAAAACAATTACTTATAAATATTTTTCTACCTCACTTGACAGCTAAAGCAGTCATTACGGTATTCGCGGTCAGCCTGTTTAGCCATCGCACGAGCTATCTGACGGCTCACGTCAGTACAGTTTTAATTGCATTGTAACGAAGAACAAAGAACGTAGAACACAAATAATTACTACTTTTTAAATTCAGCCAAATAGCAAAAATAAGCAGAAGTAAAGGACAATGAAAAGAAAATAAGATTCATTTTATGTTAAATCTCCATGAATTACGATGGCTAAAGAAACACAACACGACTTTTTTTAATGTCACAAATTATACTTTTTATGGAATAAAAATCTTAACAATAGTCATTATTTGGAATTTAATTTTGACTAAAAATTATAACACAATAAAATATTTGTTTTTGTGTTAAAAAAATCTTAAATTGAAAAAGAACGATTTATGGTTTGGTGATTTTTGATTTTTGATTGATTAGAATGTAGTTAAGCGGTTTTTAGAATTTGCGGAGCAAAATTCAATCAAAATCACTAAATCAAAAATCGAAAATCACTAAATCCTTCGCTTATGAAAAAATACATTTACTCGCTCATCCTTTTTACTTCCCTCTTTACCACCTATCAATTACACGCTCAATGCAGTGACATCATCAAATCTGCACAGCCTTTCGAGGATATGGTTTTGGTGAAAACCAATTGGCAATTCCTTGTCGTGCGCGGGAGCTATACCTATGGATTGGATTTGGAGAATACGCAGGATGGTATCATTGCCAATTTCACTTCCAAAGGTGGTGTCGAATTAGACGAAGGTGACCAAATCATATTTGCAGATGCAGCACAAAATCGCGAAGCCTATAGTTTTGTGGGAATGGGAGATGTACGTTCTGAAAGTGGTATGCCTGTGAATGTCAATATATTACAACTGGATAAAGCGGCTATCGAGCGATTTGCCAATACACGTATTGCGGTAATTTACATTAAAAACAGCGCGAAAAATGAGATGCGGAAATTCACCGTAAATGCCAATCGCCAAGCCGAATTTCAGCAAATGGCAAAGTGTTTTTTGGGGAAAATAAGCGGAACAAAAATCGCCTCAGGCAAGAGTTTTGACCCAAGAAGTATTGCGATGAATAAGGCGAATCCTAAATCGCCGAGACTCATGGGTGGTGAAGGCGGCAGCATAGCAAATAGTGGCAATAATAGTGCGGTAAAAGATGAAGAGTTGGCAGCATTGCGCGAGCAATACAAAATTGAAAAAGAAGCGATTCGCGCTGCCATTGAAAAGGAACGTCAACGCGCCGAGGGCATCAAAGCAAAACTAACAGAAGGTGTATCACAAGCAAGGGACAATGCTGAAAAAGCAAAACAAGCGTATGCAGACGAGTTGTTGGAGGCACGAAAAAAGGTAGATACGCAAATTGAAAAAGCGCAAGCCGAACAAATTGCAGCATTGGAGGCAGCGAAAGGAAAAGCAGGGACGGCATTAGAGAAAATTAATTTGGAAGTACTCGAAGCGCGACAAAAAGCAGATAAAAAGGTGAGTGAAATCAGGTTGGAATCTGCCGAAGCGGTCGCGGAAACACGGCGTAAAGCAAGCGAAGAAATTGCCGAAACTCAAAAAAATCTCGAACTCGCTAAATTGGAATATGCGGATGAACTAAGTTCTGCCAGAGAAACATCACAGGCTGAAATCCAGCGAATTAGAGAAGAATCATTAGCCGTGATAGCTGAGGCACGAGAGAAAGCAAAGTCTGAAAAAAACCTGACGGGTCAAGACGTCGTTAGCAGTAAAAAGCGTGCAGCCGACGAAATTCTCGCTACACGCGAAAAGGCGGCAAATGAAATCGCGGAAGCCCGTGAAAAAGCCGTTTTAGAAAAAGAAAAAATCGCACAAGAAGTAGCAGAAGCCCGCCGCAAAGCGGCGGAAGCAGTCGCATTGACCAAAGAAAAAAGTACACGCGAAATTGCCGATACCAAAGAACAAGCAGCATTAGAAAAAGAGCAATTAGCAGTGGAATTGAATGAGTCACGCAGTCGGGCGAAAGAGGAAATCCAACAGACGCGAGCATTAGTCGTGGAAGAAAAAGAGAAGGCAGCACAGGAAGTCGCATCAAGCAAGGAAAAAGCAGGCGCAGCCGTAGTGGAAACGAAGGAAAAAGCTGCATCAGAAATCGAAAAAACGCGCCGCGCAGCCGATGAAGAAAAAGCCAAAATCGCCGAAGCCGTCAAAGCTGCACAAACAAAAGCCGACGACGAAATTGCGAAAATAGAAGCAGAAACCGTAGAGCGTGTAAAAGCTGCAAAAGCCGCCGAATCACAAGTAAAAGAAACCTCCGCCCAAGAAGTCGCAAGTGCGCGTGAACGCGCCGCACAAGAAATCGAAAAAGCCAAAAACGAAGCTGCCACACTCATCGCCTCTGCACGTGAAGCAGCCGAAAACGAGAAAAACATCACCGCAAAAGACGTCGTAAATGCCAAGAAACGAGCAGCCGACGAATTGCTTACGACCCGCGAAAATGCTGCCAATAAAGTTGCCGAAATCAAAGAAAAAGCAGCTTTAGAAAAAGAAGCAACTGCCAACGAAGTCGCCCAAGCCCGCGAGCAAGCCGCGCTCGAAATTGCAAAATTGAAAGAAGCAGAAGCCACTGAAATACAGTCAATTCGCAAAGCATCTGCCGAACAAAAGAAAGCGATAGAATTAGAGGTATTGACGGCGCGAGAAACGGCAGAAGATGAAATAGTCGCTGCCAATGAAGCCGCTATCAGCAAAATCACCGCAGCGAAAGAGCAAGCGAAAATTCAAGAAGAAAAATACGAAAAACAGACCGCAGAAGCCGAAGCCCAAGCCAATGAAGACATCCGCAAAGCGCGAGAAGCCGCTCAAACCCAAGTCGCCAAAACCCGTGAGGATGCCTTCGCCAAGAAAGCCGAATACGAAGCCGCTGCCGAAGCTACCCGCAAGCAATTACAAGAAGAAAACGCTGCACTAAAAACCGAATTTACCAATGACATCAAAACCGCCCGCGCCAACGCTACCCAAGCCAAACAGCAACTTGCCGACGATGTAGAAGCCGCACGAAAAGCAGCCGATAAAGAAATCCAACGCATCAAAGACGACACAGCAGATGCTATCGCCGACGATGAGCGTAGACTTCAAGAACTCAAAGCAGCTATCAGAAAAGCAAAAGAGGAATTGGAAAGATTGAAGGGGAGGTAATCAGTTGATAGTTAGTTCATAGTTGATAGTTCATGGTTCATAGTCGGTAGTTGATAGATAGACGTAGAAACCTGAACTATGAGTTATCAACTATGGACTAACTGTGAACTATCAACCATGAACTATGGACTAACTATGAACTATCAACCATGAACTATGGACTAACTATGAACTATCAACCATGAACTATGGACTAACTATGAACTATCAACCATGAACTATGAACTAACTATCAACTATCGACTAACCCTCAAAAACACACCATTACTCCATCCAAAGCCATCTTGCACCGGATATTCGCCACCACCGGCATCGAGACTCATATCCATGACGTTGTATTTTTCAACCATTTTTCCGGTATTTTTATAGACCTTATTATTGAGTGCGACCCAACGCGAGGCAACCGTATCGGCGAGGTCATCATGTCCGTAATTGCGTAAGCCTTGTATCGTTATCCATTGCAGGGGAGCCCAGCCATTGGGAAAATCCCATTGCTGACCGGGAGCATCGGTGAGGGTAGTGACTACGCCGCCGGGCTTTAGGAAATATTTCTTGATATAAGCTGCGGTTTGGTCGGCTTGAGCTTGATCTGCCATTTTGAAAAACAGCGGATACATGCCTGCAAGCGTTGGAATATCCGTTGCCGTTTTTTTCATAAAATCATAATCCGTAAAAAAGCCCTCTTCGCTCCAACAATACTTGACAAGAGCTGCTTTGCGGGCTTGGGCGCGGTCTTGCATTTCCCTTTCTTTTTCGGTATCGCCGCTTAAATCATAACCACGTTCCAACATTCTTTCTAAATGGTATAACAAGGCATTTTGATCAACCGGAATCAACTCCGTAGTGCGAATCGTCGCCAGATTTTTCCCGTCCCTAAACCAGCGGGTACTAAAATCCCAACCTGACTCGCAGGCAGCACGAAGGTTACGATAAAGGTCTTCGGCATCACGCCCGGAGTTTTCGGCGAGTTCTACATCCTCTTTGTAAGATTCAGGGCGCGGGGCGGGAAGGTCATCCCAATAGCGATTCATCACTATTTCATCATTCAGGCGGACTACGCGACGGTGCGCGGGTTTCGCTGCCGTCAAATCCTCACTGCCTTGCATCCAAAAAGTATATTCCTTTTCCAATTGTGGCAAATACTTCTTAATCACATCCTCTCCCTTCTGCTCTGCCAATACATTCACCATCACAGAATAAAAAGGCGGCTGCGACCTTCCTGCGAAATAAGTGCGATTTCCATTTGGTATAAAACCCAAATTATCAATGAGATAAGAGAAATTATCGACCATATTTTCAATCATATCCACACGTCCTGATTCCGCCAATCCAAGCATCGTAAAATAGCTATCCCAATAATAAATCTCTCCGAATCTACCTCCCGGTACGATGTAGGGTTTTGGCAGTGGAATCAACGAGCTACCATCCACCGCCTTATCCGCCTCGCGTGTGAGTACATCCCACAAGACGTTGACATGCTCTTTGGTACTACGGTCAGGATTGCTTTCAAATCCGCTTGAATATTGAGTAGGTAGGTCAAAATTTTCATTGACAAAAGACTTGAGATTGAAGTCGTCATTTGATTTTGCCTTTGTGTATTTTTCCATGATTTGTTTGGGCGCAAATTTAGGTGTGCAATCCACAAAAGTTTTGGAATCGGGAAATACGGCATTGAGTTGGACGGCTTCGAATAGATCCCCATAGATGTCGTTTGGTGGTGTGAAGCGTTCGACGATGGTTGTGGGCGTATTATTTTTTTCTTGGGAAATATCTGATTTGCAAGACCAAATTAAAAGGGGAAAGAGGGCGAGTAGGTATTTGGACGACATGGTAATTTATTTATGGAAAATAAAAATTTCGTAGGGACAAGGTGTGCCTTGTCCCTACGAAATACGAAAATAATATATTTTTTGATAAATAAAAATCAATCAAACAACCGCAATTGCCCGTCATTTGGCACCGGATAATTCTTGACGGTACGCCCGCCATGAAGGTCGGATTCAGTGCGTTCTTTTTCCAGCAAACGATCGAAATAATCGTTGGGCATATTGTCGTCGGTTTCGGCGTTTTGAGCAATTTTACTGAGTTTGGCAATAGCTTTTTGCTTGTCAGTATCGCCGATTTTTGCACGACTAACAGCGTTTTTTAATGTATCAATCGTTTCATCGTAAACAGTCGTGGGAACAGGAAATGGTGTACCGCTTTTGCCGCCATGTGCAAAAGAAAATCGTGCAGGGTCGCTGAATCGCGTGGGTGTACCATGTATGACCTCGCTCACAAGCGCGAGCGATTGCAAAGTACGCGGACCTAAGCCTTTAAGCAACAATAAGTCCTCAAAATCAGTTGTTTGTGATTCTTGAGCCAATTGCAGAATAGCTGCTAAACGTTTGAGGTTGACATCAGAAGATTTGATACCGAAGTGCTTTGGGAGGTTCATCTTAGTGACTTCGCTGATGACTTTAACGGGTTTTTCTCCGGTGATTTCTATGATGCCGGATTGCGCGGGTTCGGCTCTATTATCCACCAAATTGAGGATTTCACCTTGATTATCACCGCAAATCGCCGCGTGCGGGTCGCTCACAAATGACTGGATATTTTCGGAATGCCAGTGGTAGCGTCGCGCACTTTTATCTTCGGTTTTCATGCCTTGTTGGATGACCGTCCAGTCACCCTCATTGCTCATCACGAAGCTGTGAATATATAGGTCGTAACCGTCTTGTACGGCAGTGTTGTCTACCTTTGCGCTAAGTCGGCTGCACCTTACGAGGTGGTCGGCATTGAGTCCGGTGCTGTCGCCGATGCGTTTGAGTTCCTTAGGTGTTTGGAGCGATTCCTTGCCCTTGCCACCACATACATACAAACCGATGGACTTGGAGTGCGGATTGAGCGTGGTTTTTAATGCACGCATTACCGCAGTTGTCACACCCGACGAGTTCCAATCCATTCCCACCACTGCACCAAAACTCTGAAACCAAAACGGGTCGGACATCCGGCTCAAAAAGCCCTTTGTGCCTTGTTCAACAAGTATCGCCTCAACGATGTGCAAACTTAATTTTGTCATGCGCTCGAACAGCCACTTAGGAATGTAACCACCCATCAGAGCTAAGTCCGCCGAACCTGATTGTTTCATAGTTTGAATTTAGAAGTTAGACCATTTTATTGTCAGATGTCAGATGTCAGAAGTCAGATGAGAAAATCTGACATCTGACAGCAAAGCGGTCTGACATCTGACTTCTATTTGCGAAATGCTTTCCAAGCTAATAAATACTTGACCGCGAGGGACTTATGTGGCGACCAATACTCGGAAATAGTTTTGAGTTGTGCCTTTACTTTTGAGGTCGTATTAATATCGTACAAATTACACATTATTTTTTTAAGATGATAATCATCTGCGGGAAAAATGTTTGGTCTTTGTAAAGTATACAAGAGCATCATGTCTATCGTCCATGGACCGATACCTTTTATTTGTGACAATTTTTTTTGAACTTCTTCGTCAGTCATTTCAGACCAATTTAATTTATTTTCCGAGAAAAAATCAAGCACACGTTCAAGCGTTTGATATTTATTCATCGACATTTTTACATACTTCAACCCTTTTTCTTCTAATTCCATGAAATTATCGATTGTTAGTATTTGTATGTCTGATGCTTGAAGTGCTTTTTGAAAAGTCTTTTTCGTGCTTCGATAGTGAATTTGTTGTTCAATAATACAACTCATGAGGTCATGAAATATATTTTGTGTACTGACGATTTCAGGCGGGGGTATCGTTTGGATGATGTTTCTTAATACTTCGTCATTATCGGATAGATATTTAATAGTCTGTTTGTCCATGCTATAAAATATAGGTTTCAAACACATCTTTTGAACGAATGTTTACTGCTCACCATTAGAGCAATATGTTCGTTTCCCATTTCAGAACCGTTCTTCTTCATTTTCAAAATTTTCAATCAACTTTCTCTTTCACTTAGTTTTTTCGGGGTGGACGGCAACTTCGTAATGACTGCTTTAGCTTGACAATGTTATGTTTTAAAAATTTAAATGTAATAGGACACGGATTG
>JAHDEO010000310.1 GCA_020628725.1 Saprospiraceae bacterium | reverse complement strand
GCTACTCCAAGCATTCGATATTCCGCTTGGGTGACCCATTTGCGGAAAACAGGAGACGGTTGACGGACGCTTGGCTTGACGGCTGACGGTTTTGAGATTTGCCTTTGGCAAATCTTTTTATTTGAGGTTGAATTTGGGGTTGCGATTGAAGTTGAACTTACGGCTTTTTATGTTTAAATATTTTCAAAGAAATAAAAAAAATATATCAGTTCGCGTTGGTCGTTCGCCGTTCGCCGTTCGCCGTCTGCCGTCTACCGTTTACTGCCTTTTTGTTTTTACCTTACCGCTTTCACTGAATGTGGCTACGGGCTTGATGTGCTTGGTTTTAGTGGTGGCTTTATTTGAATTTAAGAAAAAAGAGCATCGCAAAAGCGGGTTTAAACCCTCTGCTTTTGCGATGCTTTTACCAACCTTTTTTTTCTTTCTTCACCTTATCGCGCTTGCATACACCAGCAATATGCAGGCAGGTGTATCCGAACTTGTATTAAAATCTCCCCTGTTAATTTTTCCTTTAACGATATGGATGTTCCCACCTTCAAAAGAAGAGCTAAAGTGCATATTAATGTGTTTTGTTGTGGGATGCTTATTGACAAGTTTGGTGTGTTTTGTGCGCTCTTCAATGAATTATTATGTGTTGGGAAGAGTGAGTTGGGTAAGCTATACATGGCTGTCGAGTCAAATGGGTTTTTTGCCGGCTTACTTGAGTATGTATATGTGTTTGACGGTTTTTATTGTGTTGAATGATTTGAAAGAAAAGTGGGAAAGTGGTCAAACATGGCGAAAGCTTGGAGGTTTATTCGCACTACTTTTTGCCGGATATATGATAGTGATGCTAGGGGCACGACTGGTGAGTGTTACGTTTTTTATGTTACTGGTTGGGGTATTTTTGGTGTGGATGTATCAGCGTCGAATGTTGTTAAAAGGGCTATTTGCTGTTATTATATTTGCCTTGGGACTTTGGAAATTGATGAGTTCTTTCTTCGTTACGCGTACGCGTATGAACAAAATTATCGGCAAACAACTCAATGATTACGACCACAATTTTTTCATCAATATCAATGACCCGCGCGGGCAAATCTGGGAATCTTGCCTCGCCGTAATGGAGCGTATGCCTTTTTGGGGGTATGGTATCGGCGACGAAGTGGAATTGGTGCTTTTACAAATGCAAGCTTCAAAAAACTATCACCACCTTTTAACAGCAAACACGGATGCACATAGTCAATATATACAGACTTTTCTTTCTTTGGGATATATCGGCTTGGTGTGTTTGGTGATGATGTTGGTTATACCTTTGTATTTGAGTTGGAAAAAGAGGAGCTATCTGCATGTGTTATTTTTGTTGTTAATCATGATACCGATGCTGACAGAATGTATGTTAGAAACCCCACGTGGTCTGTTTTATTTTGCGTTTTTCAATAGTCTTTTTTGTACTTCGCTTTTTGCCCACCGTACTTAGCCGTCAATTCATCAACTCGTGAACCCGTCAACTCATTATTATTAAATATTCTCCGGTAAATCGGGTGGGATGATGTCTTTAAAATGCCCATTCATACTGACTTTTACCCGCATTTCTTCTGCTTCTTTTACAATGGGAATCATGTGTTCCAAATGGTCTATCATCATGCGTTGGCGGTCAGTTTCTTCGGTAGTTTGTAGAAACTCTAATTCTTGATGAACGGAAAAACCTACGTGGTGCGCGAGTGTGTATGTAGAAAAATTGGCGGGATCATCAGGCAATTCTTTACTGATATTCATAATATTATACAACTCGTTGATGCATTCGAGGATTTTCATATTCATCATTACATCAGGTTTGGTAGTGTATGATACATTTGTGATGTCTGCACCTGAATATAATCTATCAGGGGCAGTATGATAAAAATTCTCAATCTTAAATAGCCCGATACCTTCCGTTTTGATGTACATCCTGCCGTCAGGAAGGCGTTTAGAAACCTCGATTAATTTGATTTCGGTACCAAAATCAGCTAATTTTTTTTCAAATAAAGGCGGAATACCAAAGGTAATGCCATCACTTTCACACTCATTAATAAGTTGCTGGTAGCGTGGTTCAAAAATATGTAGATTGAGTGATTCACCCGGAAACACAACCAACCCTAATGGAAACAATGGCAAAAAACGACTCATATCAACGGTTAATGGTCAATGATTAACGATTAATTGCTTGATGTTATTATTGATTTATAATAATGTGTTCGCCAATTTTGAATGATTAAAAATTTATAATTGTATGTAGTTTATTATTAATAAAAAACAAAGTATAATTTAAATTAATTCATCATTCAAAATTCATAATTCATAATTTGGCGAAGACATTGTTATAAGTAAGCAGATTAATGGTCGTATTTTTTGCTAAGCAAAAGTTAACTATTAATCATTGGCAGTAAATCATTAATCATTATTTATTATCAAAGGTAAAAAACCTGTATGTCATTTTGATGCTAACTTAATAAAGTTTATTTTTTTCTTTTCTCAAAATTTCTCTGTCATTTTCTATCAGGATTATTTGACCAATGAAGAGTAATAAAAAAGACTATTTAGCTCTCTTACAGATTACTTCGAAGTAAAGTCCATTATGTCACAGAAACAATGATTCAGCTATGTTTTGATTGTGTTTATGTACTGATAATTGACAGCAGAATGACAGAGTTGCAACTTATTTTAATAAAAAACAGTCTGTGTAGATAAACAATTAAATTGTGTGAGAGGCGGTCACATATTAATTGACTCAAAACTTGCATGTTTGGTATAAATAAAACAGCTTTGTTATTTTAGATGAAGTCTGTACGTATTAAAAGTAACTGGTATGCATGATTTGATGTTGATTCAAATTATCGTTAAATATGTTAAAACTTTATTCAGCAAAAAGCCCTTTTCGGCATGATATTTTGCTGATTTTTGCGTCATAAAAATACATTGACAGCACCCGCCCACTACTGTAAAACTCATCAAACCAGAATACTGAATCAATTTCGGGTAAGGAACGATACAATAATAAGATTTCGATTTCAGGCGAAGTATTTCGGCAAAAGAATCGTATCAAATGGAAAGGTTGTTATTGTATCGTTCCTAAACTCAAAAAAACGAGTAGATGGATAAGTGATTGGTTGTATGCCTTAATCATTTATTCCTTTATTCATCTAAATGATTCAAGTCTACGATGATCCACAACTTGAATTGATTGCTAAAATTTAAAACAACATTCATCCATGAAACTTATTTTTTACTCACCATTTTGGAAGAATATGACAAGACAATTCTCCTTAAATTTGGTGATAATATTAATAAGTGCAATGTTTTTTGGACTTCCAATTAATAATTTTGCACAAGATATTATCATCAATGAAATTAACTACGATTACAACGAACCCTTTAGGGGCTATAATGCCAAAGATTGGGTAGAATTGTATAATACAACGCCCAATACGGTCGATATGTCCGGTTGGGTATTAGCGGATAACGACACAATTTTTACAATTCCGTTGGGATTTGCCATACCCGGTAATTCTTATTACGTTTTTGCGAAAGATGCACTCGATTTCCTTGATGCGCATCCGACTGTTCTTAGCGTGATACAATCCAGCCTTTCCTTCAGCGAAGATGGCGAAACTATCAAATTGTATAGCGATAGTCTTGTGACTTTGGTAGACTCGGTAGCTTACGGAGATGATTTTCCTTGGCCCGAACCACCGGACGGCGAAGGACCAACGCTCTCTCTGACGGATCCTTCTTTGGATAATAATGATTATACCAGTTGGTTTAGTTCGGGCAACCACGGTGGCTCCCCCGGACGTGCAAATCAAGTTTATTGTACAAGTACACCACCTCAAATAGTTATCACCGAAATCAACTATAAACCCACAGCACTATTCAACCCGATGGACTGGGTAGAGCTGTACAATCCCAATAATTTTGCGGTCGATATGTCCGGTTGGGAATTTGCAGATGAAAAAGGCTTCTTCAAAATTCCGGCAGGGGTGACTATTCCGGCAGGAGGCTATCATGTGCTCGTACAGCAAGGAACATCTTTTAGAGCTATCTTCGGAAATAATATACCACACACCGGCGATTGGGTATGGGGACTTGATGGCGGTGGTGAAGATATAGGTCTTTTCACAGAAGACAGATGCCTTGTTGACAAAGTAGATTATGACGATGATTTGCCGTGGCCCGATGATACAGATAGTACGGGATACACCATTACTTTGATAGATCCGGGGCTCAATAATAATATACCGGGAAGCTGGATTTCATCTTCTCAGATAGGTATTATCTTCGGTACACCCGGTCAGGCAAACAACGTTCCCGACCCGTGCGCCGTTACGCCCGACCCCATCATCATCAATGAAATTAATTATAATTCAGATACAATTACTTCTGCGAGTAATTGGATAGAATTGTATAATCCGAACACCACCGCTGTCGATGTATCGGGTTGGCGGTTTTATGATGAGGATAGTTTGTTTGTCATTCCTCAGGGAACAATCATGCCACCTGATGATTATTTAGTATTGGTCGAAGATACTGCCCGATTTACAGCGGCTTACCCTTCGGTGTCCAATTATACGGGTCCAATGGGATTTGGATTAAATAATAATAATGAGAAAATCATCCTTTATACAGCCAACCAATGTATGGTTGACTCATTGAAGTATAATGACGATTTGCCCTGGCCCGAAGAGCCTGACGGTGACGGACCAACCCTTTCGCTATACGATACCTCACTCGACAATACAGCACCGTCAAGTTGGTTTGCATCTCCTCCACTCGGTACACCGGGCGAACCCAATATCACTTGCGTGAAGATGAACATATATGCATACCTGCAAGGACCGTATGACCCGACAATGGGTATGATGGCGAATACGCTCAATGTCGCTCGTGGTGTATTGCCGGGACAAACACCTAGCAATGCTGCCGTAACACCTACTCCGGCTATCAATCCTTACACAATTGCACCATGGAATTATACAGGTGATGAAGGTGTGGGTTATGGAGATTCCACTTATACGGCAGATGTGGTCGACTGGACTTTGCTTTCCTTCCGTACTGCGGTAGAACGCGATACAGAGGTGGCACGTACAGCAGCTTTGATATTACAAGATGGTCAAATAGAATTGGTCAGTCGCTGCCCGTTGACGTCACTTGACGTAGATACAGTTTATGTAGTTGTCGAGCATCGCAATCATATTGGAGTGATGTCTGCGCTACCCGTTCCGATAGTAGACGGCATACTTTCTCAAGATTTCAGGACGAAACAGAGTTATGTAGGACCTGATCCGAACAATCCAATTGGCGCAGGTCAAGTAGAAGTTACTCCCGGCATCTTCACTATGTATGCAGGTGATGGTGACCAAACGGGAGATGTATTCAGTTTTGATATTACGGGAGCAGATAAGACGATTTGGACGATACAAAACGGACAATTCGGACAATACCGTGCCGCCGATTACGATATGGACGGAGATGTCAATGGTAATGACAAAGTAATATGGGAGCCTAATAACGGTACTTCTTCGAGGGTGCCTAGATAGAATCCTTTGAATTTTATCGTTTCTAATTCAAAAAAATACGGAATTATCTAATTAACTCATGTTACGCAGTAACATGTCCGCAGCCTGTCAGTCCGCAGTTAAACGCGAGCGTGTTTCACGTATGATACCGATAGCTATACGGTATCTACAGACTGATAAGCTGCGGACAATACTCATGAAAAACACTTTTTGGATATTCGAAACAAGCATTTTGCGTAACATGAGTAATTAATAGACTTTATTCTGAAATAATTTGTATTGCATGGAAATAAGGGTTTTTTCGCTAATCGAAGTTCATTTTGAGGATTATAGCTGGGCTACATGACGAAAAATAGCTGAAGAGTAGCGGAAAAAGACTATTTAGCTGCTTACAAATTATTTCAGAATAAAGTCTAATAGATAATTTCGAAGAAATATAACCTTTAAAACCAAACTGTAAGCTTCTGCTTATTAGCAGAAGTTTACAGTTTGATTAGGGGGGGGCGAAAAGTCGTTTTGGTAATGCGTAATTTGCTGGTTCTCAAATTTGTCGTGGAGTCCACTCGGTTGTCATTTGTAAAATGTCAGCCGACTAAGGCTTGTCCCGACGAATGACGGGGTTTATCCTCCAATTTCACAAAACATATTGCAAAAACGATTTTTCATTTGCCCTGATAATTTGATACTCTTAAAACAAAACAATCATACCTGCCTTGTACCATAATTAGGAATTAAATAAATGTGCACTTGATTAATTCCTAACACTAAACTCGTTGCAAAAAAACATAAACTCAATTTCCATTTCTTAAAATTCGTCCATGAAACTTATTTTGTATTCAACATGTAGAAAAAAAACCTCATCAAATTGGGTGGTAATATTGGCAAGCGTAATGATTTTCGGATTTCCGTCTAAAAATTTTGCACAAGACGTTATCATCAATGAAATTAACTACGATTACAACGAACCTTTTAGGGGCTATAATGCCAAAGACTGGGTGGAACTATACAATGCAACACCCGACGCCATAGATATGTCGGGTTGGGTGTTGACAGATAACGATACTATTTTCACCTTTCCTGATGGATTTTGGATTAATCCGGGTGATTTTTTGGTAGTAGTGAGAGAAGCGTTGAAATTTGAAAAAGCGCACCCTACTGTTTTCAATATCATCGAATCAAGTTTATCTTTTAGTGAGAATGGTGAGACCATTAGATTATACCGCGATAGTCTCGTAACACTCGTAGATTCAGTGGCTTATGGCGACGATTACCCGTGGCCCGAACCACCGGATGGCGAAGGTCCTACCTTATCTTTGAAAGATATTTCTTTAGATAATAATGATGTTGCAAGTTGGGAAAGTTCCGGCAATCACGGCGGTACACCCGGACGCGCCAATGAGGTTTTCTGTACAAGTGAGCCGCCGCCTGTCGTCATCAATGAAATTTACTACAAGCCTGCAGCAAATTGGAATACGATGGATTGGATAGAATTGTACAATCCTAATGACTTCGAATTGGATTTGTCCGGTTGGGAATTTGCGGATGAAAAGGCGTTTTTCAAAATTCCTGAGGGTGTTACCATTCCACCGAAAGGTTATCATGTATTGGTGCAACAGGCAACATCTTTTAGAGCCATCTTTAGTACTGTCCCTCACACAGGCGATTGGGTCTGGGGACTCGACGGCGGTGGAGAGGATATTGGTATTTTTACGGAAAATAGATGCTTGGTAGACAAAGTGGATTATGATGATGATTTGCCTTGGCCCGACAATACGGATAGTACAGGACTCACGATTTCTTTGATAGATCCTTCCCTCAATAATAATTTGCCGGGAAGTTGGTTGTCTTCTATTTTTCCATTGGGATCGCCCGGTATATCAAATAATTTTGCTGACCCATGCAATTCTAATCCTGATGCGATAGTGATTAACGAAATTAATTATAATTCAGATACCATCAATTCACCCAGTAATTGGATAGAATTGTACAATCCTAATCCCAATGAAGTAGATGTATCAGGGTGGCGATTTTATGATGAAGATAGTTTATTTGTAATCCCACCGGGGACCATTATGCCGCCGGATGATTATCTGGTATTAGTAGAAGATACGGCAAGATTTACAACTGCTTATCCTGCGGTATCTAATTATGTAGGTCCAATGGGATTTGGATTAAGTAATAATAATGAACGCATTATCTTGTATACAGCCAATCAATGTATGGTTGATTCGCTGAAATATAATGATGATTCGCCTTGGCCCGAAGAACCTGACGGTGATGGACCGACGCTCTCATTGCTCGATGCTTCATTGGATAATACCGCTCCGGGAAATTGGGCGGCTTCGCCCATACTCGGTACACCGGGCGCACCCAATGTCACTTGTGTTAAGTTGGATATTCATGCCTATCTAGAGGGACCTTATGACATGGACATGGGTATGATGACCAATAAGCTCAATGTCGATCACGGCGTATTGCCGGGACAAAGTCCATCCAATCCCGCCATTGAGCCTACCCCGGCTATCAATCCTTACACGATTGCACCCTGGAACTATACGGGTACAGAAGGAGTTGGTTACGGCGATTCGACTTACACGGTAGATGTAGTAGATTGGACTTTATTGTCTTTCCGTACCGCTGTAGAACGCGAGACAGAGGTAGCCCGCACAGCCACATTACTGTTGCAAGATGGGCAGATTGAATTGGTGAATCGTTGTCCTTTGACTTCGCTTGATGTCGATACGGTTTATGTAGTTTTAGAACATCGTAACCACATCGGAATAATGTCTGCCTTGCCCATTCCTGTAGCGGATGGTGCATTATCTCACGATTTCAGAAACAAGCAAGGTTACGTAGGTCCCGATCCGGCTAATCCAATTGGTGCAGGACAAATAGAAATTGCACCGGGCATTTTTGCAATGTTTGCCGGAGATGGCGATCAAACGGGAGATGTATTCAGTTTTGATATTACGGGAGCAGATAAGACCATCTGGACACTGCAAAACGGACAATTCGGACAATACCGAGCCGCCGATTATGATTTGGATGGTGATGTGAATGGTAATGATAAAGGCGTTTGGGAACCGAATAACGGCACGTCCTCACGAGTGCCTCGTTGAGGATAAAGTTTATTGAGTTCATTAAGTATATTGGTTTATTAGGTGAAATTTTGCATCGCAAAATTTATACTCTGCAAACTCAATATAATTAATGAACTCAATAAACCTAATAAGCCCCATAAACCAATCCCAAATAGTGACCATCCTTGCTTTTTACCCTCTAATGTAATAGCACTCCCTTAGAGGCTGTTTAGAATTATTTTTTTGATGAATATGAAATGTATTTTTTGTCCAGATGAAGCTCATTTTGAGGATTATAGCCGAGCTACATGACGAAAAATAGCTGAAATATGGGCGAAAAAGACGTTTCATAGTCG
>JAHDEO010000309.1 GCA_020628725.1 Saprospiraceae bacterium | reverse complement strand
GCAAAGCGCAGGTGGTCTTCCCACACGCCATTGATTTTTAAATAAGATTTGGAAAGTCCCTCGCGTTCAAATCCGAGTTTTTCGACGACTCGTTGAGAGGCGATATTGCGAGGCATAATATTGGCTTCAATTCGATGGAGTTCACGTTGTTCAAACATATATTGGATAGCATGAGCAAGGGCTTCTGTCATATACCCCTTACCGTTTTCCTGCCTATCCATCTTATATCCTACATAACAAGAACGAAAGACCCCCAAAATAATATTTGAAAAAGAAATATCGCCGATAACGCGCGTCAGTTTTTTATCCTCTCGTTCAAAAATAAACAACTTTAACTGTCTCCCTGCCTTCGTTTCCTCTGCATCACGTTTGAGCCACATTTCATGAAATTTCTCCGAAAAAAAATTTATCCCATACTCCGGCAACCACGGACGAAAAAACTCCATATTACGCTCATAATACGCCAATGCCACATCACTATATCGTGGTGCAAGCATCTGTAAACGAAGTCGTTCTGTCTCTATTACCAACATATTTTTAATGGATAATGGATAACGTACAATGGATAATAAAGTAACTCGAGTTGCGGATAACCGCGAACTTGAAAAATTCCAAATTCCAAGCACCAAATTCTAATAAAATATCGCAACAAACACATCTGCATTGGAATTTGGGATTTGTTTTTTGGAATTTTTCAAGTTGTCCGCAACTTGAATTAAAGTATTTTCGCTACGCGAAAATCAGTCATTATCCATTATCCATTGTACGTTATCCATTAAAAAATAACTTTAGTTGCCCCATCCGTGCCGTAGCCTTCGTGGTAGCCTCCTTCAAAACGTACAACTTGTGGATTATCTTTTAAATGACGATGAATTTCTTCCCGAAGTCGCCCCTTACCCTTTCCGTGAATGATATATACATATGGTACGCCCATCAAAACAGCATCATGGATATACTTTTCGAAAGCTGCTAATTGAAACCGAAGAGACGCTGCGGCGTCCATTTTTTCAAAATCCTTCGTGAGCATATGGATGTGCAAATCAATAGACCGCTCAAAACTTGCATACGCTTTCACATCGCGTACTTGAACGTACATTTCATCGAAAATTGTTTTATCTTCTTTTTCCGGTAGACGGTCTTTGGTATAATTTCGCAGCGTGTCTTTGCGTTCCACAGGCGGTGCAAAATCATTTGCCAATTGGTACAAATGCACATCCGCATTGAGATAAGGCGAATAAGTTTGTTTTTTAAAAAATTGCTTAGGTTTGATTTTCTGTTGTTTCACTACACGTCCGTCTTGTCCTTCTGTTGTCCAACGCCAAAGCGTCAGGTCAAACTCCGGATAATCGTTCAAATTTGCCTTGGGAAGATAACCCAATTCAGTCGTATTTTCATTTTCTACACTCCCACTCAATTGCAATTCATCATCCAGAATATACAAAGAGCCATCAAAAACAACCTTCCATAAAGTTCTATTTATCAAGTGAATACGATATGAATTAATGTCTCCTGATGCATTTACAACAGGTTCAAAGGCTAAAAAAAGTCCGCGCTGCATGATTTAGTGTTGCGGTGTTGTGGTATCGAAGTATTGTGGTAGTGTTTATCAGAAAGTATTGTCATGAAGTAGTGACTACAACACTACGAAACTACGACACCACAATACTATATTCACAAAAGTAATCAATTTCGTACATTTGGTTGTTATAAAATGTGAACGTAGCGCGGCACTTCCAGTCCGCGTGTATGTAGAACGGTGCTTTCAGCACGTTCTTGTATGTATAGCCAAACTAACGCGGCACGGACTGGAAGTACCGTGCTACGAGCGATGAAAATATGAGCAGAAGAAACGGACAAGTAATAAAAAAAGAAAAAGCAAATCTACGCGAGCAATTCAAAGCACTGCGCGACATACCGCGATTCCTACGAATGGTGTATGCGACCAGTCCCGCTATGACGATTAGCAACATCATATTGCGTATCATCAAGGCGGCGATTCCGTTGGCGATGCTCTATGTGGGCAAAGAAATTATTGATGAAGTCATCGCACTCATGCCAAATGGCGAAGGAGGCAACATGCAATACCTCTGGATTATGGTGGGTTTAGAATTGGGTTTGGCGGTGATTTCGGATGTCATCAATCGTGGCACTACCCTACTCGACAGCCTATTGGGTGATTTATTTTCTAATGATATTTCGGCGAAATTGATACGACATGCAGCTACCATGGATTTGTATCAATTCGAGGACGCGGATTTTTATGATAAATTGGAACGCGCAAGACGGCAGACGGTAGGACGCACGATTTTGATGTCGCAAGTGCTGGCGCAATTTCAAGATTTAATTACGATTGGGTTCCTTGCTGTCGGGTTAATTGCCTTCAATCCGTGGTTGATTTTGCTGCTGATTGTCGCGGTGATTCCTTCTTTTTTGGGCGAAAGTCATTTTAATCACAGAACCTATTCTCTCACACGAAATTGGACGCCACAACGTCGTGAATTGGACTATCTGCGCTACATCGGTGCGAGCGATGTCACTGCAAAAGAAATCAAAACATTTGGACTCGCAGACTTCATCGCGGGGCGTTTTGAAGAAGTATCAGATAAATATTATCACGCTAATAAAAAACTGATAATCAAGCGTTCATTATGGGGAACGGCATTATCCTCAATTGGTAGTTTGGCATATTATGGTGCCTATGTTTTTATTGTTATTCAAACGGTAAGTGGTGCAATTACGGTAGGTACACTCACCTTTTTAGCAGGTTCATTCAGCCGGATGCGAAGTATGCTGCAAGCCATGATGAAACGATTTACACAAATCGCCGATGGCGCGATGTACTTACAAGATTTATTTGACTTTTTTGAAATTGAACCTGATATTAAATCTCCTAAAAATCCCGTTTCAGTTCCCTCTCATATTGAACATGGATTTACTTTTGAGAATGTTGGTTTCCAATATCCCGGCAGCGAAAAATGGGCTTTGCGTGGCGTATCATTTCACCTGAAAGCAGGCGAAAAAATGGCACTCGTCGGTGAAAATGGTGCAGGAAAAACTACCCTCGTCAAGCTACTCGCTCGCCTCTATGAACCGACGGAAGGACGTATTTTGATGGACGGCGTGGATTTGCGCGATTATGATTTGGCAGAGTTGCGAGCGACTATTGGGATTATTTTTCAGGATTATGTACGCTTTCAAATGAAGGCTTTGGAAAATATCGCTGTCGGACAAATTGACCATGTAGAAGAAATCAATTACATCGAAGATGCCGCACAAAAAAGTCTCGCTGCCCCTGTCGTCGAAGACTTGCCCGAACAATACGAGCAAATGCTCGGCAAGCGATTCGCCGGCGGCGTGGAACTCTCCGGCGGACAATGGCAAAAAGTTGCCCTCGCACGCGCATACATGCGTGATGCTCAACTACTTATTCTCGACGAACCCACTGCCGCACTTGATGCGAGAGCAGAGCATGAAGTCTTTGTACGCTTTGCAGAATTGATTGCGGGAAAAACAGCGGTACTTATCTCTCACCGCTTTTCGACGGTGCGTATGGCAGACCGTATTTTGTTTTTGGAAAATGGACAGATGAAGGAACTTGGTTCGCATGAGGAGCTACTTGAGCAAGACGGGCAGTATGCGGAGTTATTTAATTTGCAGGCGGCGGGTTATGTGTGAAGGGGTATTTTCTTTGTTTGTCAATTTCTTCAATTTCTTCTAAGGATATTCCGGTAAACTTGACGATTTCATCGTAATTTTTACCATTTTCCAAGGATAGAATGATAATTCTCTTTTGCTCTCGTTTAATTCCTTCTTTAAATCCCTTTTCAATTTCTTTTATTTTGTCAATACTCATCAAAGTTATGGACGAAATGACGTCATAATCTAAATCTTCCTGAAGGCAACGAATAACTGTTTCAAACTGTTCCTTTTTCTTTCCTTCCAGGTACAGATAATCTGTGGTGACATCATAATATAAAGACATATTAATTGTTCTGGTTGTTTTTTCTTTCTTCGTCTATTGCTTCAATTTGCTCCAAAGAAAGCCCTGTAATGGTTTTGATTAACTCATACTTCAGTCCTTCTTCCAGACAGCGAATGACAATATCTTTACGCTCTTGCTCAATTCCTTGCTCGATTCCTTGCTCAATTCCTTGGTTGTAAAGATAATCTGTTTTTATATCATATAATAATGGCATAGATTCAATAATTTTACTAGCTTCTTTATCAAAATTACGCAATCTTGTCAATATATGCAACTGTCGCGCATATCTTGAAAGTTCACTTTTAGATTTACTGTGCTTTTTTAATCCCTTAATTATCGAACGCAATATTGTTTCTCTTTGTTCGGGCGGATAATTGCTCAAAAAAGCCAGTAGGATTACCTCCGGCACTTGCGAACTCAGCAATATATCCGTATCCAGTTGATTTATGTTAATTAAATCAAACCCTGTAAACATCTCTTTTTCTGTAAGTTTTGTCCTCATCCCTATTTTTCCTTCTCCTAAATAAACAACTACATGACGGATGGGCTTATGATGCTTGAACCAAGCCAGACCGTGATAAAAACCTATACGATAAATCATATTTTTATCATTTTTTGTCTGAAATTCTAAATGTAACAACTCCTTCATACCATCCTCCAATTCGATTTCATACAAAAAATCCATTTCGCGCTCTACCGTTTTAGGAATTTTGACGGTTAGAATTTGGTAACGTTTGATTTTGATGCCCAATTCACGCTGAATTAAGGGCATAAAGATAGATTCAGCGTTTTCCTTGAAAATCCGGTCGTAAATATTGCCTTCTTGTTTGCTGTCTTTTTTATCGTTTTTTCTCATTCGACAAAGATATATTTTTTGATATTCTTATTTTCATTAATTACATTTGTACATTCATTCATCATTACAAAAAATGAACTGCCATGAAAATTATTTATCCTTTATTTTTCATTGTATTGTTGTCGACTTGTATCATGGAGCCAAGTAATAATGACGACAGACCCAATAAAATTGTTTTCAAAGACTCTACAGCTCTTGATTATCAACAATATATCTTGCCTGATAAGCCTACTAAACATAAAGACATTCCCAAATTTGAAGAAAAAGCAGAACTTGGTAAAGTCTTATATTTCACAAAAATCAATGGCGCGGCTTGTTCGGATTGTCATAGTCCAAAGCATGGTTTTACGGCAGGTCAACAGCAGTCGTGCGGACGAGGGTGCGAAGGTACTCCACCCAATCGCCGTCCAATACCGGGAGCAGATACCGATACGCCACCTATCAAATCGCCTTCTTCAATTGGCGTATTTGGCTCTAACAATTTGCTTTGGACAGGATTGGCAGGTTCACGCAAAGGTCCGTGGGAAGGTTTGGTTCACTCTATTTTGGGGCAAGGAATACTAGCGACCAACGCGCATGATATGAGGCTTGCAACCGATAGTGTACGAGCAAATCATCCACAAATATTTGATGAGTTTAAAAAAATATATACAGATGTAGATGAAAGTAGACTCTGCGAACCCGACGATATAGCCGAGTGCCTCGCAGCCTTTCAAATGCGCTTGATTCCAAATAATTCGCGATTCCAAGAATGGTTGAAAGGCAAAGAGGAACTATCTGCAAAAGCAAAACGAGGTGTGAAAGCCTTTGACACCAAATGTGCCAACTGTCACAAGCCGCCATTTTTGGGCGATGATGCATTTATGGATGTTGGTTTTCCACATTTGGTTAATAATATTCACAAGGGAGATGATAAGGTAAAAGATGGACGGTTTTTGGTGACTAAAAAAGAAGAAGATAGGGGCAAATTTCGCGTCATGCGACTGGCTACGAATGTTACCCAACACATCACATGGGGACATGGCGGCACGTTCAATACTTTAGAGGATTGCATTTCAGGACATCAAGGTATCGACTCCGTATCTGTAGCAGAAATCGACGATATTATTGAGTTTTTAAACATGACAACCGATAGAGATTTATTAGACATGGTTCCTCAATAATCTGATTATCATCAAGTTGTATATTCATCCGGGATTCGTCTATCTTTTATACCAAGATATTTTTCAATCTCTTGTTCCAAGTATTTTCCTTTGGAGATACTACTGACTTTTGGGATGATTTTGATATGTTTTTGCCCATTGAGGCTATTGACAATTGCTATGACTGCTAATCCCGTAGATGTGCTTTTAAGGTAGATTTGGTCTATATCTTCAACAGGATAAGTTTTTTCTTTGATGTGTTTTCTAGGCTTCCATTTTACCGTCAAAAAACGCTGATTAATTGTCAGGTAAATTTTATGTCGATAATGCTGTATAATTGAGTATGCAATAATTCCGAGTGCTGCCAAAATTCCACCGATAGCAAGAACAACCATACCTTCTACCAAACCAATCATTATCGGAAAAATGAGGGCTGAAGCGAGCGAGATGACTATTGTTTCCAGTACTGTTAATGGCTGTTTTACAGTAAGTTCCAAGCTATCCCGAAAACGAAAAATATCAATGCCTTCCGGTCTGATAACTTCCTGTTTGGTCACATCAGGTGCTAATAAAGATTCTATTTCCTTCTGAAACGGAAAAATAGCATTGCACTGACCACATTTCGCAATTTTATCGTTGATATTAATGTCATCTGCAGGAATACCGCTGCCACAACTCGGACAACTCAATTTTGTATAATCAGCAGGTAAGTCAAATTCGAGTTCTTCTAATTTATATTTCTCCTTCTCAAGCGATTTATATGACATATTATAAAATAATTTTATCAAAATTACATAATTGGAGTGAAATAATCAATCTTTAATCAAGTTGAACACCCCCATTAAAACTAGACAATGCGATAAAGCAGCTCCAATATTTTTATTGTCATATTTTAATTCGTAATTTAGTGATGCGAAAATCTGAGTTACGGGTTATTTAGTATTTCGCTACGCGAAAATAACTCGTAACCCGAAACTCGCAACCCGAAAACCCGAATCATTCATCCATGAAGCAAATAGCATCACCTTACCCGATTTTTATATGGTTCATCAGTTTAGTCTGTATGGCTTGTGGGGAAGGTACGTCTGCCCAACAGTCTTCACTGCCAATTACCGATTTACCCTTAGCAGAACAACATATTTATAATTATTTCCGCGTAAAAAAAGCTCGTCAAATAGCAAGCGAAGCTCATAAAGCCGTTGCCAAAATGAAATTAGATGAGGGCATCTCATTAATAAATGCAGGTGACCAAGAAGCAGGAATAGATACTTTAATTCGTTCAATTCTGCATTATCCTACGACTAAAGCATATTTTCAATTAGGAAATATTTATCTTGAATCAGAAGAACACGAAGAAGCCATAGATGCTTACAAGATAGCAAAATTCATTGATAATGAGCCAAATAAATATCTGCTATACAATTTAGCGTGCGCTTATGCAATGGATGATTCAGATTTGGACGGCAAGCGACGCGCCTACAATTATCTGCGGATGGCAACTCGAAACGGTTACACCCAAAAGGATAGCTTGCTCAAAGACCCGCGTCTAAAAAACATTCGTCATTCTTATGAATTCAATAAAATCTATTTAGAAAATTTTGCCCGAAATGACAACGAGCAAATAGAGCGATTCAAGTTATTTACTCACCTTTTTCCAAGACTACGTTTCCCCATTCAAATAGAACCGGATGATTTAGGTAAACAATTTAGGGAAAAAAGGCGACTTCACGAACCTCTGACTTTAATAGTAGGGCGAGAGGAATACGTTCCCGATGAAGAACATTATATTGCCGTTTCGCTGCTCAAAAAAACTGCAAATTTTGTCGCGGTGATGTACCTTGCTTATCCCGTCAATTCTACAGACATGCCCTATAAAAATTACGAGATTGCCACTTATACTTGGGAAGGCGAAAACATCGATAAACTTCTTTTTGCAGACAGTTCTAATCCTAATAAGTACCTTTCCGGTGAGATTGACAAGGATTTAAATATCACTTTGAGCATGTATCAAAATATCTGGAAAAATGACCCTGACAAATACGGCTATCGCAATAACACAATAGATTATCACGAATTTATGTATGAAGAAAAATTCAGGATTAATGATAAAGGAAAGATAACGAAGTAAAGTACAAGTTCAAGTATCAAGCGCAAGTACAAGTTTCGGATTTGGCTTCGCCAAATCAATTTTTGGACTTGTCCGCGATAACTATCGGGATGAACTTGCGCTTGAACTTTCAATGCAACGCTGCCCGAATTTCCAGCCCGTCCAATATTTTTGCTTCATTTTCTACGAAAAAATGTAATCGGTCGTATACCGCTTTTTCATCAAAATAATTTAGTGCCATTTTGACAAAAATATGCCCGTGCTTGGCTTCTGATGTCCAAAGCATCTTGTAAAAACGAGCGTATTCAGGATCAGTCTGTGCCTCCGCAACGAGTTTGAAACGTTCTGCGCCGCGTGTCTCTACTACCGAAGCCAATAGCAATCTGTCCATAAAACGGTCGTCGCGCCCGTGTCGGCACAAGCCCATGAGGTCAGCCACATACATATCTTTTCCGATAGAATGTTCGAGTCGAATGCCGCGTGCTTCCATCAGCGCGTACACTTGTTGGAAATGTTGTAGTTCCTCTACCGCCGTATCTATCAATTCAGGAATAATCTCCGTGCGGTCAGGATATTTCGCCACAAAACTCATCGCCATAGACGATGCCTTGCGTTCACAATCGGCGTGGTCTTGCAAAAAACTGTCAAAATCCGCCATGACCGCCTGAATCCATTCGGGCTTGCTTTTACTGATGATGTCGAGATTTAATTTCATGTTTCGAGTTGCGGGTTACGGGTTTTCGAGTTGCAGGTTACGGGTTACGAGTTTTTTTTGCTTCGCAAAAAATTATATAACCCGTAACTCGCACCCCGTAACCCGAAAACCCGTTCACTCCTTATTTTTCGTATCTAATAATATCGTTACCGGTCCGTCATTGAGTAGGCGGACTTTCATATCTGCGCCAAA
>JAHDEO010000308.1 GCA_020628725.1 Saprospiraceae bacterium | reverse complement strand
TTGATTTTGAGAAAGTTGTACGTCAACTCGAAGCTGCCAGCAATGGTTTTACGGTAATGGGATTGTACAAAAACGGACTTTAACGTACTGACGTGTGGGCGTACTGATGTGCTGACGTAATTAACGTGAAATACATCAGCACATCGGCACATCAGCACATCAGCACATCAATGATAAAAAAAGCAAATAGACTCAACGCCTTCGGCGAATATTACTTCTCCAAAAAACTCCGCGAAGTCGCACAACTCAAAGCAGATGGTTTGGATGTGATAAACTTAGGTATCGGCAGTCCCGACTTAGCTGCACCGCAAGTGGCTGTGCGTCAACTGAATGAAGCAGCGAACCAACCCGGCGCACATCAATACCAAAGTTATCGTGGCTTACCGGAATTGCGGGAGGCGATGTCGGTGTGGTATCAGCGTCATTTTAATGTGCCGTTGAATTCTACGAATGAAATCCTACCTTTAATCGGCTCGAAAGAAGGAATTTTTCATCTGTCAATGGCATTTTTGGATGTGGGAGATGACGTACTCGTACCGGATCCGGGCTATCCTGCCTATACGAATTGCGCCAAATTGGCGGGCGCGAATATCATCCCTTATGATTTGAAAGCAGAAAATGATTGGCTACCAAATTTAGAGGAAATCGCAGCGCAAATCACGCCTCGTACTAAGATGATGTGGATTAATTATCCGAATATGCCAACGGGGGCAAATGCCTCGCGAGCATTTTTTGAGTCATTGATTGCATTTGCGAAGCAACATCAAATCCTCATTTGCCATGATAATCCATATGCATTTATCCTGAATGAAAATCCTGTCAGTATCCTCGATTTTGAAGGCGCAAAGGAAGTCGCAGTGGAACTTAACTCATTGAGTAAGAGCTATAATATGGCAGGTTGGCGCGTTGGTTTTTTGGCGGGAGCTACACCGTACATCGAAGCAACGCAGCAGGTGAGCAGCAATTTGGGGTCGGGGATGTTTAAGGCATTACAATTGGCAGCGGCAGAGGTGTTGAAATTGGATGATTCGTGGTTTGAAGGATTAAACGAGGTTTATAAAAAACGAAAAATAATAGGTGCAAAACTACTTGCGGCACTCGGTTGTCCGCCGAAAGAAGGGCAAGTTGGTATGTTTCTGTGGGCAAAAGCACCCGAAGTGGGAGATATTGAAGTGTGGTTGGATGAATTGCTACACGCGACAGGTGTGTTTCTTACGCCGGGATTTATTTTCGGTCAGAATGGTGCGCGATATGTGCGACTGTCTTTGTGTAATACGGTGGAGACGCTTGAGGAAGCGTTGGAAAGGATTCAAAAATGGAAACAATAAAATCACATCACGAGAGCTGTGGGTTTAAACCCGCCGTTTTTGCGATATGGTTTATTGTTCAACCTCTTCATAATCAATAAATTCGCCTTTATCTTGTTCCTTCTCGTTAATTTCTTCTTTGCGTTTACGAAAAGCAGGCGCATCTATCATATACGGTTTGATAAAATTCCGATACACCAGATAAATGCCTACGATAATTAGAATTTTTGAAATGCCCATTCCAATGTTGAATTGTGAATGAGTGAATTTTGAATGACTTATGATTCATGAATTATCATTATTCATTTAAAATTCAACATTCAACATTATTTTCAATACAATTTACAAGTGAGAACGGCTACATCGTCGGGATATTCGCGTTCTCCTTTAAATTTGTCTATATATTTAAGGAGTTTTTCGTTAAATTGTTCAACTTCCATATCGCGATTATCGTCAATGAATTTTTCGAGCGAATCAACGTTGAAATAATCGCCGTCTTCATTCTTCAAATCCGTCAAACCATCGGTATATGCGACAAGCATTGCATCTTCCTCTACTGTAATTTCGCCAACCTCAATATCCGGTAATTGGTCGAACACACCGAGTATCGTACAGCCCTCATCCAGTCGATATTTACAACAATCCATCAACAGAATCGGGCGCGTATGCCCTGCATTGATATATTGCAATTTGCGGGTTTCGACATTATATTTTCCAATAAAGAACGTGATGAATTTATCACCTTTTGTAATTTCCAATACTCGTTTATTGAGGATTTTAATGAGTTTTCGCATCGGCAAATTGCGTCGTACAATCGCCTGTACGTGAGCCTGAAAATTAGACATTAGTAAGGCAGCAGCAATTCCTTTTCCCGAAATATCTGCTACACAAAACGACACTTCGCCATTACCTACATCCACAAAATCAAAATAATCGCCACCAACACCCAAGTGCGGTTTATACACTCCATGAAATTTATAATAATCATTTTCAGGGAGAGATTTGGGAATAAGTAGATTCTGCATGGAAGCGGCAAGTTCCATTTCACGCTTGAGGCGTTCTTGCTCTAACTGTCTCTTAAACAGGCGTTTATTTTCAATTGCTACTGAAATAATACTCGTGATGGTACTGACGAATTCTATTTTTTCATAAATATCATCATTATCATTCAAGCCGCCAATAAAGGTTACGGCGATTGGTGTTTCCTTATGAAAGACAGGCACTACGATGTCATAATCCTCTAAATAAGCAGGTTTGTCTTCTTCGAGCAGGCTGATACGCGAGTAATTTTTGATATGCCCGTTCATGTTGGCGTTGAGCAATTCATCTTTTGCTTCGATATGGCTTTTGCATATCCATTTTTCATTATCCCGAAAAAACAGAGCCATACGAGGTATACCCAATTCCCAATTGAGTGTATCTTTGTAAATTTTAAATAAATTATCTGCAGATACGTTCTTGTTGATGGATTGAGTAATATACAAGAGGCTTTTAATTTGTAACTGTTTCAGATACAATTCCCTCTCTAATAAATCTATGTTGGTTGTCTTTTCCAATATTAATTGATTACCTGAAATAAAGGTAATACGAATTTTCGATTTGCCCGAATATTTTAGATACTTTTGTGGTTTTAGTTCATAGTTGACAGTTCGCAGTTCATAGTTTTAACATGAAACTATCTCGCGTACAAACTATGAACCATGAACCATGAGCTATGAACTGTACACTCACTGTCAACGATACAACTTACCAAACGAATCTCAATCAACCGATAGATATTTCGATTCCCATCAAGGATGGCTTAGAAAATCCGAATTGCTTTTACACGCCGCCGGTTGAATTTTTTCCTGTCGTTTCAGGTGATTTTGTGGGAGATATTCGTCAGGGCGGTTTGGTGAATTTCAAAAATGTCAAAATCAATCCGCATGGCAACGGCACACATACCGAGTGCGTAGGACATATCGCCAAGGAAATTCACACCATTAATCAATCACTACGCGAGTTTTTCTTTTTGGCAAAATTAATCACCCTATACCCGCAAAAACAAACGAATGGCGATAGAATTATTGTTAAAAATCAGTTAACGGAATCAGTGGAAAAAGGAGAGGTGCAAGCAGTGGTTCTACGTACTCAACCCAATGATGAAACTAAGCACACACGCCAATATTCAGGCAGCAATCCGCCGTACCTGCATCATGAAGCAGCAGCCTATCTCGTCAAATGTGGTATCAAACATCTATTGCTTGATTTACCGTCGGTGGATAGGGAAGTGGATGAAGGCAAGTTGTTGGCACACAAAGCATTTTGGCAATATCCTGATGCACCACGCACCGATTGTACCATCACCGAAATGATTTATGTACCGGATAATGTAAAGGATGGTTTGTACTTGCTCAACTTGCAGATTGCGAGTTTTGAATTGGACGTGAGCCCGAGCAAGCCGGTATTATATGAGCTATCTACGTAGCCAGAGGTTTATGGATATGTCTGCCTTTTTTCAACCTCAACCCCAATCCTTTCCCGAATCAAGTTGCGGGACAGGCTTCCAATCTTGGAGAAGGGAGTTGTAATTTTTTTTACGACGAAAAAAAATTACACTCCCCTCTCCTTTGGAAGGAGAGGGGCTGGGGGGTGAGGTTCTTAAAATTTAAACCCACCGGTAATCACAATTCTTGTATTACCAATACCGTTATTCACTTCTTGTACATTCGGTGAGCTGCTTGTGCGATAGGGCACATACAATTCATTCGACATATTTCGTACGACTGCTAAATCAAGATAAACCGACTCAGGACGAATACCAAGTCCGAAACTGATGTTTTGCTGCACACCGCCTTCAGTATCTACGTTGCTATCAAACGGATTGCCATAATAGGCGTATCCTGCACGAGCGCGGAGGACTTTGTAACGATATTCCGCACCCAAACGCGCATTAATCGCTGAGGTATAATTCGCTGATATATCGCCGTTTACAATTTCGGCGTAGCCTTCATAAAAGGAATATAAATCAGTATCAAAAGTGTAACGACTTTTGCCGTAATTAACCCATTCCACATCCGCAGATACAAAACCGAAATTGCGTATAATCGCACCGCCACTTGCTACGACTCGCCAGGGTGTCGCAAGTGTATAATCTACCGGGTCAGAAGAGGTAGAGGCTTGATTGAGTGTAGGACCCTCATTCTCATTATAGGTGATGCTGTAATTCATATCCACCTCAAATTCTGTGTCAGTCAGTCCGAAAGTAGTAGGTGTGTGGACTGCCAAGCCGGCACGAAACATGCGATTAATTTTGTAGATAGCACCAACTTTGAGATTCAAACCAACTCCTGTAGTCGTGAACCTTTCACCATAAGTCATATTGTTGAAAAACTCGTATTGGTCGCCGTTATCTACTTCGGTATAGCGCGTCTCTTGCGTATAATTCAAAATGGGTAATCCAATCGTAGCACCTACGTAAAGGTCATGACGATAATTCGCCCCCATTGAAAAGCCCATTTCGTAGATAGAACCTTTCGCGCTGAAAATCTCTTCTTTTTCGATGGAACTACCGGATGTCAAATCTGCTGCGTAGAAATCAAGATAATTCTCGTCCGGATTATAGATAAGGTCAACATCGTAGGCAAGTCCTTCGTAAAAACCGCCGAGTTGTTGTGGAAATAGCCCATTGGCTTGCTCCAAAAAACTTTCTGCGATAGAACCATTGGTTGTATTTCCGTAGCTGAATTGTTTGTCAAAATTCGCTATTTGATTATAAGTAATAGCAAAAGTAGTGGCTTTCCAGTCATTGTCATATCTATCGGTGAGGGTGACAAATGCTGCGCCTACACCCGCAACTCGCCATCTGTTATTGTCTGTATTCGTCGTATTGCCGGAAAAATCGGATGAGATATTTCCTCTATTGAGAATAGGGGTCAATGCAATTTCAGAAGCTCTGAATACGCCTAAACCTCCGGGATTGATATTGACGCTTGAAAGGTCGCCCCCTAATGCCCCAAAAGCACCACCAACTGCAAGCGAACGAGCTGTTGCGCCACTCGTCGATTGTGAATAACGGAGTGCATCAATATCCGTTTGAGCAAAAGAGGAAAGTGAACATATTATTAAGAGGTTTATAGAAAAAAAGTATTTTAGCATATTTGATGATTGTGTGAACGCGTGTGTGTGATTGTGGAATTGTTATTTCAAAATAAAAATACAATTATACAACTTCACAATCATACAATTTTACAATTATTTTTAGGAATGAGGCGAAAATAAATTTACTTTTCTTGACGAAGTTATTTTTTTCTCCTTTGAGGCGTGAAAACCGCGCATAGCCGAGTTATGTAAGGATTTTCACAACAAAAAAGGTGGAAAAAAGAGCAAGTCAAAATGTAAAATTATTTTCACGTCATTCCTTATAAAAAAAGGCGGAATTAACTCTCATTAATTCCGCCTTTCAAATATTATCGAATGCCTTTCGGCGATTGTTTTAGTTGCGTCCGCCACGGCTGCTTGAGCGTGTAGCACTGCTTCTTGAGCTGCTACTGCTGCTCGAACGGAAGCTTGAATTGCTTCTTGAGCTGCTGCGTGTGCTGCTTGGCTTGTAGCTTGAATTGCTACGGCTTGAGCGTGTGCTGCTGCTATTTCTGTTTCTGTTACCGGAGTTCATCATTGAACCGAAGCGTGATGTACGCTTGTTAGAGCGAGTAGCAGAAGGCGTCGTTGTACGTGTAGTACGTGTGCTGCTGGTAGCAGAAGGCGTATTGTTACGAGTCGAACGGCGTGTTGCAGTCGTTGTATTGGTAGAAGTAGGTGTATTATTACCTCTTGTAGCTTTTCCACCGTTAGGATTGCTACCTGAACGTCCGCTACCACCGCGAGTGTCAGCAGTCGGATTGCTGAAATTAGAAGTACGAACACCGCGTGGAGCTGTATTGGTATTACCCGGAGTAGAATCTGCGTAGTAGCTACCATATCCGCCGTAAGCGTTAGGTGGGCAGTAATCAGCAGCACCATAACCGCCATAGCCACCGTAGTTGTAACCGTAGTTATTGCCATAGCCATAGTAAGCACCGGCGCCATACGGGTTGCTCCAAGTATTATAATATTGGTTGTAAGCTGAACCGTAAGTGTAATATGGAGAGTTCCAAGTTACCCAATTACCCGGTCTTGACCAAGAGTTCCAGCTATTCCAACGATTCCAGTTGTTGGCATAAGAATATGGAGAACCGGCAACCAGATAAATATTCTGACCTGCAAATGCTGTATTGTAGTAATAAGCATCTGTGTAGCATGGGTCGTAATAGTTGAATCCGCGATAGTTGTTACGGAAACGACGTATACGTGATGTGTAACAATAGCTGCAATCGCTATTATTGCTTTGACGAGCGGTTGCTGTTTCTTCTTGAACAGTTTCTTCAACTGCTACTTCTTCTGTAAAGTAATCATCAGAAGGGTCATAATATAAGTCATCTTGTGCGTAAGTGCTGCTTACGAAAGCCAACATCATGATGGCAACTAAGGATAAGATAGCTTTTTTCATATTTGATAATTATTGTTTGTGTAAATCGAAAACTCTATTTAGTGATTCGTGACTTGTTAATTCGTGATTCGTTTTTATGAATTGCGAAATAAAATCACGGAGAATTTAATGTATTTTGAATGGCTAAATTTTGATTTAACATTCCATCGAATGAAAAATATTTGAACTCTAATTTAGCTTAACTTTTTAATGCTTACTTTTGTGACGCTTTTTTGGCACAAAAGGTTCATGTAAGGTAGGTAAATATTGTTCTTCTTACAAAATTTTTAACAAATTTAACATTACCACTTTGTGGGAATGTGAATATTTTAACTTGAAAAGAACTTTTTACCCAAATAAATACGTTTGTTTGAAATCAAATAATGTACCAAATTTAGTTAACACTAATCGCCAACGATGAACGGCGAATGATTGACGATAAATGGACTGTAATCAACGATTAATGAAAGAAATCAACATTGACTAAAATAAAGGAAATAAAAACGAAATTGAACCAATTAAAATCATTAGATAAGGGGTTTCAGATTTTTGGTACGAGTTCTCATAAATACAAATTCAACAACCCAATTAGTAAAAAAGAATTGGAGGAGTTTGAGAACTATTATGACATTATTTTACCGGAAGAATACAGAGAATTTATTTGTGAGTTGGGCAATGGAGGAGCAGGACCTTATTACGGAATAAAAAAACTACAAGACTCAATTGTAGAATATCATCGTGAAGATAAAAACTATTTAAAAGAGGATTTTCCCCACAAAGAAAACTGGAATTGGAGTAGCAAATTATTTGAAATATTTGATTTTTTAAGAGGGAATGGAACTGGAGAGTTAAACGATTACTATCACAAGAAATATCTCTTAGTATCTGAATATGAAGTTGATAAGGAAGAATGGGAGGCGATAAAATTGTTTTCAGGAAATATTAATTCAGAAATAGCTGATTTTTTTGAGAATGTTTATTGGAGAGAATACTTTTCAAAAGATATTGACAAAGGAAGTATTGATGTATGCGAATACGGGTGCGCTTTGAGATTTAAATTGATAGTCACAGGAGAAGAAAGAGGTAATATATGGTTCGATGAAAGACCCGATACTATGGGAATTTCGCCAGTTAAAAACAAGGTAGACAAAAAAATGAGTTTTTACGAATGGTATACCTCATGGTTGGATGACAGCATTGAGGAAATACTGAAACAAAAATAAAAATTTATAGAACAACTCCCTTAAAATCAACTATTAATCACCAAACAGATTGCAAGCAGCGACACACGAAAAAACTCGTAACTCGCAACTCGCAACTCGCAACTAACAAACATGGCAAAAGAAATTACACCACGCTCCGAAGACTACTCCAAATGGTATAATGACATCGTAAAAAAAGCCGGACTTGCCGAACACTCGGCAGTACGCGGCTGCATGGTTATTAAGCCGTATGGCTTTGCGATTTGGGAGAAAATGCAAGCCCAACTCGACAAGATGTTTAAGGAAACCGGACACGTCAATGCGTATTTCCCTTTGTTCATACCAAAGAGTTTTTTGAGTAAGGAAGCGGAGCATGTTGAGGGCTTCGCGACGGAATGTGCCGTTGTGACCCACCACCGCTTGATGGCAGACCCAAATGGCGGCGGCATGGTCGTTGACCCTGCGGCAAAATTGGAAGAAGAACTCGTGGTGCGTCCGACTTCGGAGACGATTATCTGGAATACCTACCGCGATTGGATTAACTCATACCGCGACCTGCCTTTGCTCATCAATCAGTGGGCAAATGTGGTGCGTTGGGAGTTACGCACGCGCCTGTTTATGCGGACGGCAGAGTTCCTTTGGCAAGAGGGACACACCGCACACGCCACCAAGCAGGAAGCTATTGACGAGACGGTGCAGATGATAAATGTCTATGCTCAATTTGTCGAGGAATTTATGGGCGTACCCGTCATCAAGGGTGTCAAAACGCCCAACGAACGCTTCGCCGGTGCAGACGACACCTACACGATTGAGGCATTGATGCAAGACGGAAAAGCCTTACAATCAGGTACTTCGCACTTTTTGGGGCAGAATTTTGCGAAGGCATTTGAGGTAAAATATTTGACCAAAGAAAATAAAGAAGAATACGTGTGGGCTACATCATGGGGCGTTTCTACGCGCTTGATGGGTGCGCTCATCATGGCACATTCTGACGATGA
>JAHDEO010000307.1 GCA_020628725.1 Saprospiraceae bacterium | reverse complement strand
TGCTTGGAATTTTAAACATGCCCGACAGAAGTCAAGCTCCCCCCTTACAACAAATTTCCAACCTTCAATTCATACAACCCGTTGTACATCAACTGGATAATGGTATTCCTGTACACGAAATTAACTTGGGTACACAGGATGTCATTAAGTTGGAAATTATCTTTATTGCGGGTAGATGGAAGGAAGAAAATCGCCTCGCGGCACGCGCTACGGGTGCGATATTGAAAGAAGGTGTGTCCGATAAAAACTCTGCACAAATCGCTGAATTTGTAGATTTTTATGGTGCAACACTCACCACAGCAAGCGGACTCGATACCGCAGGATTGACCCTCTATTGCATGACGCGCCACCTCGAACAACTCCTTCCAATCGTACGCGAAATTCTCACCGACCCCATTTTTCCACAAAAAGAAATTGATACATTTGTAGAGCGTCGCTGTCAACAACTTCGTATCGAAGCCGAAAAAGTGGATGTAGTCGCCTACCGCGAACTCACCGCCGCTCTCTACGGCAACGACCATCCATACGGTTACAATAGCACGCCCGAAATGTATCGCCAAATTCAACGTGAACATCTCGCTGAACATTTCCAAACAAATTATCACGCAGGCAATTGTCAGATTATATTGGCAGGAAAAACGGCAACCGATAGTGTGGATTTACTCAATCAATATCTCGGCGATATTCCAGCGAAGCAAAGTGCCGAACCACAACATATTATCGCACCTTACGAGTCTCGTAAATTGTGTTATAATGTACCAAATACGCTTCAAACAGGCATCCGAACAGGACGACGTTGGGTATCGCGACATCATGTGGATTATCCGGGATTATTTGTGTTGAATACTTTGTTGGGCGGTTATTTTGGCTCTCGCTTAATGAAGAATATCCGGGAAGACAAGGGTTATACCTACGGTATTTTTTCGACGGTGGATGTGATGCTCAATGATTGTTATTTTTATATCGGAACGGAAGTGGGCGCGGAATTAACGGAAGCAACTTTGAGCGAGATTCACAAGGAATTAAGAATTTTACAAACAAAACCTGTCGAAAAAACGGAATTGGAGCGGTTACGAAATTATATGTTGGGTAATTTGCTCGCAACGCTTGACGGACCGTTTAATGTGGCGCAAGTGACTCGCGCCCTTATTTTGGAGGGCTTGGATGAATCGTTTTTTGACCGTATTGTGCATACGATTCAGCATATTCAAGCGGATGAATTGCAGCGACTGGCGCAGCAATATTTGAATGTGGAGGATTTTCATGAGGTTATTGTAGGCTAACGTAACACAGACATTCCTGTCTGTCTCGCGTGAAGTATAGACAGGAATGTCTGTGTTACGTTGCGAACCAATACACACCCAATTCCGTTATTCAATTCCAAAAATTAATCATTAACCGTTAACCATTAACCATTAAAATTTATCATTATGCAAAAGCCAAGCATACCAAAAGGCACAAGAGATTTCGGACCGATTCAGGTCAATCGTCGCAATTATATTTTCGACACGCTGCGTCGCGTATTTGTCAAGTACGGTTATCAGCCGATTGAGACGCCTGTGATGGAAAATCTATCCACTTTGACCGGAAAATACGGCGAGGAAGGCGACCAATTATTATTCAAAGTCCTTAATTCGGGTGATTTCTTACGAAAGGTTAATGATGCTGATTATCAGGAGGGTAACTACAAAAAAATGACCTTCCAAATCTCTGAAAAGGGGCTTCGATATGATTTGACCATTCCATTTGCACGGTATGTGGTGATGAATCAAAATGACATTGCTTTTCCGTTTAAACGCTATCAAATCCAACCCGTGTGGCGCGGCGATAGACCGCAGAAAGGACGCTACCGCGAATTTTATCAATGCGATGTGGATGTAGTGGGCAGTGATTCGCTCATCAATGAAGTCGAACTCACGCAGATATACGATGAGGGTTTTGCTGCGCTTGGTATTGATGTGGTGATTAAAATGAATAATCGAAAAATCCTCACAGGCATCGCTGAAGCCGCAGGGATTCCCGATAAAATGATGGCGATGACAATGGCGATTGACAAATTGGATAAAATCGGTATAGATGGCGTAAAGGACGAAATGCGCCGAAAAGAAATCAATGAAACGGCAATTGATACGATTGAAAATATATTAAATATCAAAGATTTTTCTGAATTAGAAGACTTTTTCAAAGACAGCGAAACGGGACTCAAGGGTGTTGAGGAATTTCGGACAGTGGTTGGTTATCTCAAAGAAATCGACCTCAAAAATGAAGTCGTATTCGACATCACGCTGGCTCGCGGTTTGAATTATTACACCGGAACGATATACGAAGTCGCTGCAAAAGATGTGAAAATTGGCAGCATCGGCGGCGGTGGCAGGTATGACGATTTGACGGGCACGTTTGGCTTGAAAGGCGTGTCGGGCGTGGGGGTATCCTTTGGTGCGGCACGAATTTATGATGTGATGGAAGAGCTTGACATCTTCCCTGATAGCACGGCGGCAGGTACGCAATTGTTATTTGTGACCTTTGATGAAGCCTCGTTTGATTATGCTTTCAATGCTTTGCAAACGATACGTAAGGCGGGTATCAATGCAGAAATTTACCCGACTCCAACTAAAATGAAAAAGCAAATGAAGTATGCCAATGCACGAAAAATTCCTTACGTAGCAGTAGTCGGCGACAATGAAATGCAAGCAGGAGAAGTGGCATTGAAAAATATGCAGACAGGCGAGCAAGAGAATTTGACGGTGTTGGATTTGGTGGCGAAATTGACGCAATAGTCGTAGAAAAAACTAAAAAGGAACTGTCATTCTGAACTTGATTCATCCACGATAGCTATCGGGATTTTGGGCGCAAGAGAGGGATATTAAACTGAAGCACCTGTTTAACATCGTGCTAAAACTCGACAGATTCCGCCTCAAGGTGCGGAATGACGATTGATTTTATGTTTGTTATTTTTTTGAAAGCCATTTTAAAAGACATCACAATATAAATCCTCTCCAACTTTATTCCTATCTTTGAACGGTTATTATTGTTGAATTGCTTCATAGTTTCATGGTTCGATTGCTTCATAGTGAAGAAGGATTTTTGCAAAGCAAAAACCCGTATAACAATAGAACAATGAAGCAATAAAACAATTGAACAATGAAATAAATCGTTCAAAAATGAGACAATTTGCTACATTTGTTTTTATAATATTTCTCGGAATAAATGCCCACACACAACCCAAGCTCAGTCCCCAAGCTCAAGAGGGTTACAACGCCTACGCCGAACTCGCCAATGACTACATGCACGCCTTGTGGGGCTACCGCGTGGAGTTGGGTAAACTCAATTTCAAAGCCCTCGAATACCTCAACATCGACCCACTTTATCGCAAGGCGAATCTTAAATACGAACACACCGATTTTCTCGAAACATTGACCTTTAAAATCGACCCTGAAAGTGCCTATAATCGTGCTTTTGATGTAGGAGCAAGTGTGCCTTCTCAACACCAAGTGCCTCTAAACAATGCCATTCAGCGCATGAAAAAGAGCATGGATAGCATCGCCGACGCCAGCGTTCAAATTGAAAAATATATTAGCAGTAGAAAGTATAAAAAAGAGGAAAATCTGGAGACTTTATTTACTTTATTGAATAACTGCGAGCGGCATTTTGAGTCGTTTCGCTCGTCGAATATGAATGTCATCAATACGCTCGAATTGGCGCAAAAATATTATCAAATCACGGAGGTTACTGACGAATACCTCCGCCATGCCGAGCAATTGAAAAGCATCATTGACCCTTCGCGCCGGATTTTGTATGGCTTACGAAAAAATTGCGTAGCAGACGTAGAAGACGCCCGTCGCGAACTTGACCTCGCCGTCGAACTCATTAGCGAAATCGAAAAAGAAAATCTCTCACGAACCATCGAAGGAAAGTCTTACAAAGGCGTGTATGTGCGTTACGATTTTGTCCTCAAATTGGCGACGGATATCAGTACTTATGGACAAGAATACACGACCGCAAATGTAGATGAAAGTCGCTACCGAATGCAATCGCCGAATTACTATTATTATAATCGTCGTGTATTGGATAAATTCAATCGTGTGGGGCGGGGTTTGGTCTTGCAATACAATCATTTTGTGGATTCTTCGGAAGTTCGATTGATTAAAATGGCAGAAGAGCCGCATTGGTTTAAAGTCCGAAATATAGACGACACAAGCCTTGCGCCCGATGAAGAACCCGGTGAAGAAGCGAGCCTTGAGGTTGAAGTGGATTCAACCGAAAATGTCAGCGCACTTGAAGGCTATGCGCCGAATAATTTGATTTTCCTATTGGATGTGTCGCAATCTATGAATACAACGGAAAAATTATTCCTGCTGAAAAGTTCATTCCAACACCTTGTGGATGAAATGCGTCCCGAAGACCGCGTAGGAATTGTCACCTTTTCCGGCGAAGCGAAAGTCGTTTTGCAGCCCACCTCTTCTACTGAAAAAACATTGATAAACAATGCTTTACAAAATCTAAAACCATCGGGAAAGTCAGATGTAGAAAGTGGTTTACTCAAAGCCTATGAGGTGCTAACCCATAATTATCTCGAAAATGGCAACAACAAAATCATCCTCGCCACCGACGGTGATTTTGAAACCTTCAAACGCCACCGCACTCTAATTGAACGCCACAAAAACGAAGATAAAATGCTTTCAGTTTTTTATTATTCAAAAGAAAAAAACAACTCAATTGGTTATCGCCTACGTCAATTTGCCGAAGCAGGCGGTGGGCGCTACGCCTACATTCAAGCCGAAAATGCCAACGAAATTATCATCGAAGAAGCGCAGAAAAGTAATGATTAATGGATAACGGATAATGGATAATAACTGAGTTTTCGCAAAGCGAAAACAATAATTAACCGTTATCCATTATCCATTGTACATTATCCATTATAAAAATTATGAAGGAGATTTTGGCGGGGTATGGCAGGGTAGAACGGTATGTTTTTTACCTCATCGGAGCGCAGTTTTGTTTGCAGTTGATTAATTCGGCTTTCTTTATTCTGTTCAATTATTTTATGGAGAAAGAGGGCTATCCTGACTACGAAATTGCTGATATTGTGGCAGAGCGTTTCTTGGGAGTGATGTTGTTGGCTGCGCCTTTGGGCTTCTTTGTCAGGGGCAAACGATTGAAACCCTTTTTTTATGTTGCCTGTGCCATTGTGCCTACCTTTTCTTTGTTGTCCATTTATGCTGCTGAAAATCATTTAGACACCTTGCTCACATGGGCAATGCGCGGCTGGGGTGCCGGATTCGTGTTTTTGCAAGTGACGGGACTGCCGTTTATCCTACTGAATGTCAAGCGCGAACATCACTCGGAAGCCATTGCGATGTGGTTTCAGATGTGGAGCGTGACGGTCTTTTTTGCGGGCATCGTGCATTTTGTGTTGAATACGCTCAATCCTACCTTTTTCGATGAGCGCAATATGCTGATTCTCTTTTCTGTGTTTGGCTATTTATCGTTTTATTTTATTTCTAAAATTCAAATCAAAGAACAGCTTTCCGACCCTATACCTATCCGCGAAACGAATAGTGATTTAGACAAAATATTTTATACGATATACGATGTGGTGCGTCCTTACGATTGGGGACGAATCTTTAGTGCATTGATTCCTACGCTAATTATTGCGGTTGGTGCGGGCTTTACGATTCCGGTGATTAATTTATTTTTTCTAAATATTCACGGCATTGAAGCTGATACGTTTGCGATGATGAGCGCAGGTACGTATGTATTGGTGGCGATTGTGATTTTATTTATGCCGCATATTCGACGGCGGTTTGGGTATGGCGTGGCGATTACCGGATTTCAGACGATTGCGGTGCTGTGTCTGCTCATCATGGCGACGACGGAATACTACGCCGGAGCGAGTTTTGCGGCGGGTATCGCGGTGTTTTTCTACATGATTCGTCAACCCTTTATGAACGCCGCCGGACCAATGACTTCTGAACTGACGATGTATTACGTTGGCGAGCGTAATCAGGAGATGATTAGTGCGCTGAATGCGTCGATTTGGTCGGGCAGTTGGTTTATGAGTATGCAGCTATTCGCTTGGATGCGGCAGTTGGAATATCGCTATGTGACGATTTTTCTGATTACGGTGGTGATGTATGCGGTTGGGGTGGGGTGGTATGCTTATTTGATTTATTTGTATGGGCGGGAGGGGGAATGAAGAAGGTCGTGACGGGGTTGGTCACGACCTATCCGTTTATTGTTGTGATTAACACTGGTTTTGGTGGGGGTATTTCATAAGGTAGAGAAGGCAGATAACGAATTTAGGGGTTCTACTCGCTATCTGTTACCCTTGCTCTTACCTTGTTACCTGTTTTATTGGGATTATCGGACGTAAATGTCCTTCAATGCTGAATCGTGTGTATCGTATCTGACATAATGAAAATAATCTACTAACTCATAAATCCCATCTTTTGAAGGATATTGAAAATTAGTTGTTGGATATATGCCACTTTTTGCGAACGTTTTTCAGGTATTAATTGCATGGCAAACCGTTGAACGATTCGTTTACGAATAGCATCCTGATAAAGTCCGCCTACGGTACTATTGAAAATTCTTCGAGCTTCACAAAATAGCCATAATTCGAGCGTGTAACTGATATTATTTCGAGGACATTCGAGGATAAGGTGGAGAATTTGCAAAGGTGCATTTGTGGGTGTGGTATATTCTGAGCCGCACAAATTTCTTATTGTAGAGTGATATGCCAATTTGAAGGCGTCTGCTGTGACTATTTGTGAGGTTTTTGCTGTCAGAGTTTTCCAGTGAGTCATGTCTATTTAATTTTAAAAGGTGAAAAAATCAGTTTAATCATCATTGTTTTTGTCGTCTTAGTAGTCCTGTGGTTGTGGTTACAGGGCATATTTATCCAAGTCAAGGCTTTTACCTTGTCTGAATATTTATATGTCATTTTCATTCTATACAACCTTTTTAGGTTGTTTCTGGCAAGTGTCTATCTTGGAATTTTCAATTGTAATAATTGCGAGGTGTACAGGACTATGAAAATAGTGTTTCTTGTTAATTAAGTTATGTACTAATGAGCCATCCTATAATTACTTTGATGTGTATAATTGCTTCGATGCGTATAATTGCTTTCTTTTGGTAAATTCCTATGAGATTTTACTTTATTTTTCACTGCTTTTTCACTTAATGCTAAGTCCAGTTTTGAGTTAACTGTAATTATCAAATCTAATTTAGAGTAATTAGTAGGAGATATACTTGTAATTCTAATTTTTTCTATATTGGTAGTATCGACAGGTTGATATTTCCTCTTGAGTGTTTCTTCAATTGTAACTTGGTTAGAATTCCAACCTATTTTCGATATATTGTGGTTTCGAGTAAATTCATCTTCAGCTATTTGCATATTATTTGACTCCTCATCATAAAGTATTGAAGTTGAATTAGATATTAGACCTAATGGCGGTATACTAATATCTGTTTCTGCTATTATACTTGAGTTATAAGGCTCCCATTCTAACTTCTTGATAGAGTCTGACCTTGCAAGCATTGGTATTGTTGGACAACAACAGTCCTCTTCTATCATAGAATCTGAACTTATTTGGAATAATGTTGATGTTGTTGGATTATAAGAAATTCCTGATAAACCTTCGGTAGAGCTCGTTACCTTACTACTATCTGCTGATAGTAGTAAAAAGTGATTATCCAATTTGATACTTTCTAATGTTGTTATCTTTGAACTCCCGGTGAATTGCAATGTGGCAACACGAATTCCATTGTTGGATAAGTCTTCCATTATAACATCTATTGGTTCAGTTTTTTCTACAATTTCATCGGTTTCTTTGGGTTGATTCATCACTGAAAAGAGAAATACAAGAAGAACACTTGCCGCTATAAGAGCACAATATTTAATAAAATCCCTCTCATGAAGACAATACAATATTTTGGTGTATATACCTTTGTGTGATTTTCTAATGTATTCTTTAGTAATGTTTAATAAATTCTCATCCAATTCCTTTTCTACATATTGTATATGAGGTTGTCGTAGTTCGATTGTGTTAAATTCTTGAATGGCTTCAAATGTATTTTGACATTCTTCACACACTTCCAAATGTTTTGCACATTGATTCGCTTTGTGCAAATCTAATCTGCCATCATTAAAAGCAAATAAATGGTCAAATGCGATATGTTGATTATTTTTTCTCATAATTACATGCCTGTTAATCCTCGTAAATTCCTTTTGGCTCTGTAAATCAGGTTAGCTACTTCAATTGCCGTTTTATTCATTAAATCTGCAATTTCCTGATAGCTTTTTCCGGTTCGCCAAAGTTTTATGGCTATCATCTGATCCTCTGAAGGCAATTTGTTAATGGCTAATTCTAAAATCTTAATTCTGTTTTCTTTAGTGTCATCATGACGTTCAAATTCTTTGTAGTGAGTTCTCAGCCATTCTTCTTCATGACTTTTCTTTTTTTGTTGTTTTTCGACATATTCAGACCATACGCTGAATGCTATACACATGATGTAATTACTAATTTCATTGATAGAGTTGCCTTTGAACGCCTTACTATTGAGTAGCTTGTAAAACGTATTTTGTACTAAATCATTACAAAGGCTTCTGTCCCTACATTTCACCATAAAAAAACCTACCAACTTATCCGTATGACGTATATACAACTCACAAAACGCTAACTCGTCACCTTTGAGGTAAGCCCCTAAAAGTTCTGTCTCAGATTTGCGTTTATATTTGAGTAGAAGTTTTTTCATAGTAATACTTCGGTCATGCTTTCATTCGTATAGAGTCCAAATAGCTCAAAAACTCTCGTATAAAAATAATTTTTTTCATTTATTGATGTCAACTGTTTGATAATCAGTGAAATATTTTTTTAATAAAATTCCATAAGACATATTCCTACAAGTAACACAACATTCTAAACAGAAATGTTTTGACCAACATTCCGTATCTTTACCCCACACCTCACCATTCACAAAAATCTGATTGTAACGGATTACCCCGTTTTTAAATTACTGTTTTAGAGTAGTTTATGAA
>JAHDEO010000306.1 GCA_020628725.1 Saprospiraceae bacterium | reverse complement strand
AATATTTTATTTGGTACGGAAATTAAATTTGGATTTACAGGAACGCCCTGTGTAGGGGGCTGACGTTTAGGAAGACCACTACATATGCTGCCTGAACCGACATACAGCCCACCGAATATAAGCGGATAGCCCGCCCCGAAGGGCGCGCCCGCTATGTCAGTTGTCTCATCACCTGTATTCTTACCTTTTTGAAAAATGTTAACGGGTGACCTTGTTTGTCAGTTTTAGTATCGTGCTTGAGTAGTGTTCAGTGTGAATAGCACGGGGATAATGATTGATGCATAACGATTAATAGTTGTGTGTTTTGCGTTATATATTCATTATCAATTATTTATTTCCTTTCTTGTAGTCTGCTAAGAATTTTTCCAAGCCAATATCTGTCAATGGGTGATTGAGCAATCCGAGAATGGATTTGAGTGGAGCTGTTACGACATCTGCACCCAGTTCTGCACAAGTAACGATGTGCTGTGGACTGCGGATAGATGCTGCCAAAATCTCCGTTTCGTAACCGTAATTGGCATAAATCTCAACGATTTGGGCTATCAATCCGGGACCATCCCAAGTGATGTCGTCAATGCGTCCGATGAAGGGAGAAACGTAGGTGGCACCTGCTTTTGCTGCGAGTATTGCCTGACCTGCGGAAAAGACCAATGTGCAGTTGGTACGGATGCCATTCTCTGAGAAATGGCGCAATGCCTTCACACCGTCTTTTATCATTGGGACTTTCACGACGATATTATCGTGTAGTTCGGCGAGGGCTTCTCCTTCTTTTACAATTCCTTTGAAATCAGTGGCTATCACCTCTGCGCTTACATCGCCGTCCACGATTTCACAAATATCTACATAACGTTTGAGGATGTTGTTTTGTCCTGTTACGCCATCTTTTGCCATTAGAGATGGATTGGTCGTTACACCATCAAGAACACCAAGTTCGTTAGCTTCTTTGATTTCGTTGAGATTAGCTGTATCGATAAAAAATTTCATATGAATACTTGTGAGAAGTCAGACCATTTTCCCGATGGCTATCGAGATCAGAGGTCGGAAGTCAGATAACCGGAGGGAGATATTATTCTGACATCTGACAGCAAAGGCGGTCTGACATCTGACTTCTTTTAATTTCAAATAAAAAATGCAGGAACCCACACCTGCCGCTACAACCTCCTACCCTTGCTTGCTTTCACACCTGGGGGATTCAGAGGGAGCTGACCGCATGAGTCCTGCGGCTGCAAATGTACGAACTTTTCTTGAATTTCAAATTTTGTGGAGAGAATTTTATTTGGAGTTTGAAATTTTGTTGATAGGAGTACGGATTTGACTGATTCATCCGTTGAATCCGTACTCCTATCTTTATCAAGATTAGTATTTCAACACTTCCCCAATCGCCGCACTTACCTTCTCCGCCGAAGGAATCATCTCGTATTCCAAAACATCACTCAACGGAATGGCAGGCATATCTACCGAGCCAATCGTGCGTACAGGAGCATCAAGGTGTTCAAAACAATTTTCCTGAATGCGTGCCGCAATACTCTGTGCAAATGAATTGCTAACAGGTTCTTCTGTCACTACAAGACAACGATTGTGTTTTTGTACTTGGCTGTAAATCAATTCAGTATCAAGCGGGTTTAACGTTCGTAAATCCAAAATGGAGACTTTGCCCTTATGGTCTTTAGCGGCGTTTAACGCCCAATGGACGCCCATACCATAGGTGACAATCACAATGGCTTCTCCTGTATTGAGATGCGCTTCATCTGCCTCAAGTACCATGTGACCCTTGCCAAAAGGAATCACATAATCCTCATCCGGCTCAATCGTACTAGCGGCGGCTGTGCCTTTTACTTTTGACCAGTAGAGACCTTTATGTTCAAAAATCACGACAGGATTTGGGTCGTAATAGGCGGATTTCATCAAGCCTTTTAGGTCAGCACCATTGGAAGGGTAAGCGATTTTCAGACCGCGAATGTTGCACACGACGCTTTCCACACTTGAAGAGTGATAAGGACCACCACCGCCGTAAGCACCAATTGGCACACGCAGTATCATACTCACCGGAAATTTACCATTCGACAAATAACAGGAGCGACTCACTTCGGTAAAGAGTTGATTCATACCGGGCCAAATATAATCCGCAAACTGCACCTCCACAATTGGCTTCAAACCTACCGCCGACATACCCACCGTACTACCGATGATAAATGCCTCCATAATCGGTGTATTGAATACTCGTTCATCCCCAAATCGCTCTGCCAACGTAGCCGCCTCACGGAATACGCCACCCAATCTACGTCCAACATCTTGACCGTAGAGCAGACATTCTTGATGCTTTTCCATCAATTCGCGAATCGCAAATAAGGCTGCATCTACCATCACCACTTTATCCTTTCCTTCGGGTGCGCGGATGCCTTTTTCTTCTGTGATTGGGGTAGGGGCAAATTCATGAGTATAAAGGTCTTCGGGGCGCGGGTCTTCGGCGTTCCATGCACGGTCGTAATCGGCTTTCACGGTTTTCCATGCTTCTGCCTCTAAGTGGTCCAATTCTTTTTCTGTAAAATCATTCCGTAATAATTGTTTGCGAAAAAGAGGGTAGGGGTCGCGGGTTCGGTGTTCGTCGAGGTCGTCACGATACCATTCCATGCGTACGCCCGAAGTGTGGTGATTGAGCAATGGCACACGCGCATGTATGAGAAAAGGACGGCGTTCTTCACGTATCAATTGAATGACTTGTTCAATGGTATTATAACATTCAAAGAAATCATTACCGTCGATGGTGCGCGTTTCCAAGCCATTGAAACCGCGTGCGTAACCTGTCGCATCTGTCGCACGAAATTCGCTGGCATGTGCTGAAATATCCCATTCATTATCTTGCACTACAAAAAGTATTGGGAGTTTTTTCAAAACTGCCATTTGAAATGCTTCTGACACCTCACCTTCTGTGATACAAGCGTCTCCTAATGAACAAGCTACGATAGGAAATTGTCCATCATAATCCTTATCAATTCCCAATAATTCCTTGTATTTAATACCCAAAGCAACACCCGCCGCGGGAATTGCCTGCATACCTGTAGCAGCGGATTGATGTGGAATGACGGGCTTATCGGCATCGCGCAAGGAGGGGTGTGCGTAGTAGGCACGTCCGCCCGAAAATGGGTCATCGCGTTTTGCCATAAGCTGCAACATCAATTCATATGGCGTGCAACCGATACCCAGCAAAGTCGAATCATCACGATAGTAAGCCGCCAGAAAATCTTGTGGTAATAATTGCATTCCCAATGCCAATTGGATGGCTTCGTGCCCGCGTGAGGTGGCGTGGACGTATTTGCCCACATCCTTCATATTTTCCTCGTAGTATTCGGTAAGGGCTTTGGCGGTTGCCATGAGGCGAAAGGCTTTTGTTAGGGTAGTTTTAGATATATTTTGTGTTGCAATCATAGGTATTGTACAGGCGACTTTAGTCGCCATGTTTTTCATAACTGTTTGAAAACAAGTTTTTTGTACGTAAATGCTATTTTGAGATGGCGACTGATTGATTTTTATAAATAAATCGTTCCATTGATTCGCGGCGGGTTAAAACCCACCGCTTTTGCGAAACTAACATGTACATCACAAAAGCGCAGGGTTTCAACCCTGCGGATATGGAACGAATATTTTTTCAAAATCAATAAGTCGCCTGTATGGGTATCATTATTTCTTCTTAAACGCCGCAATCGCATTCTTACTATATTTCGATAAAACAAGCTGTCCACTCATCTCTGCTCTGCGCTCCAATAAGGTATCCCAATGCTCCGTGCCTTCCCAAAATACACGTTTGAGCAGGCGCATAGCTTCGGGGTTGGAATTGACCAATTTCTGTGCTAATGTATTGATAGCAGCGTCCATATCTTCTGCATTATCAAATACTTCGGCGTATAAACCCATAGCATTTGCCCAGATGGCGTCGCGCCATTCGGTGGCGTCGATAGCAAGTTGAGACATGGCAGATGTGCCAATTTTGCGCTCTACTGCGGGACCAACGACAAAGGGACCGATACCAACGGCTAATTCACTCAATTTGACGGAAGCATACTTGGTGGCAAAGCAGTAATCGACTGCTGAGGCGATACCTACACCACCACCAACTGCTTTGCCTTGCACGCGCCCGATGATGAATTTTGGACATTTTCGGCAGGCATTGATGACATTGGCGAAGCCCATGAAAAATTGCTTTCCAATATCAAAATCTTCGATAGACATCAGTTCATCGAAACTCGCACCGGCACAAAAAGTACGGTCTCCGGCACTTTTCAGGATGATAACTTTGATGTCAGGGTTTTCTCCGGCATCGGTGATGGCTTTGGCAAATTTGGCGAGGAGTGCGCCGGGGAGGGAGTTGTGTGCAGGGTGAAAGAAGGTGATGGTGGCAATACCATTTTCGATTTCTGTATTGATATTGCCTTGTAATTTAATTGATAATTCCATGCGAATTTTTGTCTATAAATTTGATAGCAAGTGCAAAGATACGATTAAAATGCGAGTTGGGAGTTATGGGTTGTGAGTTATAGAATTTTCGTTACATGAATGGATTTTAAGTTCACTGGACATCAATTATATTGCGTTATTTTATAATACTTTACATGTCACGAATGTTTAATGTGTTGAATTGATTTTTCATTTTAGGGTAAAGCGTTTTTTCGGAAAATTATTTTTACAAAAGTTTTGTAAAAATAATGTCATAAAATGTTAGTTAAATAAAAGGTGTATCATATAAGAGATTAATAGATAAGGTCTTTCAAATTAAGAATATTTCAACTTTGATGAAAAATGGATAAATTTTTTTTATCATAAAATAAGAAATTATAAAGTATTGAAATTTAGGGGTTAAAATATGAAAGTTTATTTAAGGAAATGAATTTAAGTTGAAGATTTTTAGAAGTTAATACATTATTTTGAAAAATAATGTTAAATTTGTTTTGGACAGGAAAGGCACGTTATTTGCTATTCCCTGTCACAGGGATGCAACTTTACCACTATTATTCCGTCTTATCAATACAGGTTTTTTACGCACTCGATAATATACAACAAACTATGCCTTTACTATTCACTGTAAAACCAAGAACAAATTTATATTAAGGTATCATGAGATCAGAAGGCTGTTTTTTAATCAAAGAAAAATTTAATACACTATTTATTGCTTTATTGATGATGCTTGGTTTCGTTCAGGTGAACGGGCAAGGAGTTGTTATCAATGAGATTAACTATCGTTCTGTAGAGATTCAACAAAATATTGAATTTATAGAACTGTATAATAGTGGCACTTCGTCTGTCGATTTGACAGGCTGGCAACTGACCGACGGTTTGAGTTATGCTTTTCCGGCAGGAACGACTATCGGCGCAGGGGCTTACATCGTTGTATGTGGTGATCCTTCAACTTGTCAGTCAGTATTGGGCTTCAATGGAGCATATGGTCCATTTACCGGAGCGTTGAGTAGTGAATCCGATAATATTGTTTTGAGAGATGCTACTTTCAAAGCAGTAGATAAGGTAGACTACGATGCGTGGAAGGAGTGGCCAAATGTGAGGTATAATGACTACGAGTATGAGCGCGAGATTCCAACCAATCCTCATAGTACGGTATACAACGAAACGCTTACACAGAAAGTAGCTATTTCCATTCAAAAAATTAATCCTAATCTGGATGGAAAACACGGTGGCTCGTGGGGAGCAGGTACGCCGACTCCGCGAGCACAGAATGTGGGGTATATCAGTAATTATACAGTACTTCCTGTCATAAAAGATGTAACAAAATCACCCGACAGACCAATGAGTGGGGAGGTCGTCCGTATCAAAGCGGATTTTGACGAACACGAATTATATGCTGCGGATATGCAGGTAGAGCTTCAATATCAGGCAATAGACGCCGGAAGTTATATCACGAAGTCCAGCAGTAGTTATGATAGTAATTGGGTCCCTATTCAGATGTTGGATAATGGTGTAGGAGCAGATTCTACAGCAAATAACGGTGTTTACACAGCCGAAATTCCTGCGAGTGTACAACAGCACCGAAGATTGGTCAGATACCGAGTAAAAGTTACGACCAATAATGGTTTTAACAAAACTTACCCGGACCAAAATCACCGTGAAAGCAACTACGCTTATTATGTATATAATGGTCATGCAAATTTTAATGGTTATAGTTTTGATAACGTTGAACCTATGCAAGACCTGACAGTCATTACAACACGTACGATTGCTGACACATACATCGGCAACGGTACGGATAATGCAGGTCAATACGGTGGGTATGATTATCTGGGAGAAGGTACTATTGTGTACAATGGCAAAGTATACGACCACATTAAATTCCGACCAAGGGGTAAAACGCGCGCACCGAGGGTGAAACCGGGAGTCAAATTTGATATGAACTCCGAGCGCAAAATTCAGTTGGTAGATGACTGTGGAAAAGAATATGATGTACCGCGTGGCAAATTACAGCTTTCGGGTACGTGGGTCAATGACGCTGCTTCACATGGCTTGGTAGAGAGTTTGGTATATAAAATAATCGAACTCACAGGCGGTATGTACAAGTACAATGATTATACTTCTTTACGAATCGTTGACAGAGCTACCGAAACAGGTAATACCGGAGATTTCTGGGGGCTTTATCTGATTCAGGAAGATTATAATAGAGATCTTTTAAAAGAACACAACCTGCCTGACGGAAATATGTGGGCTACTTACGACCCTCCTACGGGTGGCGCAGGTGCAAGATTTTTGTATGTAGATTCTTATGGAGACTTTCCGGGAGCAGAAACACAAGGATGGTGGATAAACCAACCGAGAGGTTCTAACTATGACGCCGATGCCAATACTGTAGATAAAGATATGTTCTTTGGTGATTGGATAGCCAATGAATTTTGGGCAAACGGTGAATCCAACTACTATGGAAAACACAGTTACAGAGAATATTATAACTCTGAAACCGGAAAATGGATGGCTTGGTGCAAAGATTACGACGGAGCCTTTGGTAGTGGAAATAATAACGTAGCTGTCAGTACTACTGCTACAGCGGATGTTAATTTTGTCATTCGCCAACCACTTACAATTCCATCTTCCCTTCAAAGAGAATATGAAGGAGAATTGCGTTCTGCTTATGATTTATTATTAAATCAAGAACAACGTAATTTCTTGGTAGATTCTGAATTAAAGAAAATATACAATCAGAATGCCTCTTATGACTGGACAACACTTGACCACAGTCGTTGGAGTACTTACCAGACTTATCCTGAAGGTAATGTCGATGCACATTTTCAATTCTACAAAAATTGGTTTAGAGACCGTGCAGAGTATATACGTACCGATGGTACACGCGGTATAGCGGATGTAAATATTCCCAATACACCAACTATTTCATTGGCAGGGAGTACTGATTTGGACGACCTTAGATTTAATACTTCCAACTTCACCGATCCCAATGGCAACAGCACATTTGCTGCACTCGAATGGCGAGTAGCAGAGTGGTCAGACCCTTCTAATCCGGTTTATGCCACTATTTGTGATGCCAAATACGAAATTGATACAAAGTGGAAAACCGGTGAAATTACTTCATTCAGCAACTCATTCACCTTCCCCGCTGATGCTCAATTGAAAGTTGGTAGAACCTATAAATTCCGTGTACGTTACAAAGATGCTACAGGAAGATGGAGCCACTGGAGTAATCCGGTGACACTCGTTACCACACCTGCTGCCAATACTGATTACAACCTCGTTATCAACGAAATCATGTACAACGACGGTGGTGATTGTTGTGGTGGAGAATTTATTGAAATTTATAATAACGGTAACAGCAGCATTAGTCTTGATAATTTCAAATTCACAAATGGTGTAGATTACGACTTTCCGAATGGAGCGAGTATCGCAGCGAATGATTACCTTGTCATTGCACGAGATAGCGTTTTATTTGTACAAAAATATGGCTTCTCACCTTTTGCGGATTATAAGAAAGCACTCGCAGATGGTGGCGAAACCATTACTTTGGAGGGACCTTACAGAGTTTTTGTCGATTCTGTCCGTTATGATAATAATAATACATGGGATGGAAATCCTGACGGTGCGGGTACTTCTCTCGAATTGCTCAATCCTGATTCTGATAATACTAACTTAGTAAACTGGTTCCGTTCTGATGTACTTTGCGGTACACCCGGTGCGCCCAATACGCGTGTATGTACAGGTGTAGCAGAAAGTATTATTATTAATGAAATCAATTATAATTCTGATAACGGTGCTACCGATCCGGGTGATTGGGTAGAATTATATAATCCGGGCAATACAGCGATAGATATTTCGGGCTGGGAATTTTATAATGAAGATACTGTATATACTATTCCGGGAGGAACGACTATCGAACCGGATGATTACTTGGTATTGGTAGAAGATCCGGCAATGTTTACCGCTATATTTCCACACTTGACCACGCCTGACCGTTATATCGGAGGGTTCTCGTTTGGATTGAGTGGCAAAGGTGAGCGTATTTCATTATTCGACGGAAACAAGTGCCTTGCTGATTATGTAGATTATGATGATGAAATGCCATGGACGACAGAAGCTGACGGCTTCGGACCTACGCTTTCATTAGTTACTCCTGATTCTGATAATACACTTGCGGCATCGTGGGAATCTTCGGGCAATATCAACTCTGCATTTGGTACACCGGGGCGTGAAAATGCACCTTGTCGTGAAAGCGATATTGTTGTACCTGACTATGTTTGTGCAAATATTCCTGCAACATTTACTTTGGATAATTATTATCCTGATGCAACCTATACATGGTTATTCGTAGGTGGTTCACCTGCCTCTGCCTCTAATATAGATGAAGTAGAAGTATCATGGGCAACTCCCGGACCTAAAACGGTTCGTCTGATGATGGAAGTAGATGAATGTCAGAAAATTACCAATTATACTGTCAATATAGAATGTGCGCTGGAAGCTACTTATGGTACACCGGAAGACGTCGCATACAATGGAAATGTAGCAAACGCAGGAGACGGAAACCTTACATTAATATCCAATCCTTCT
>JAHDEO010000305.1 GCA_020628725.1 Saprospiraceae bacterium | reverse complement strand
CTATTTTGAAATTCCAAATTCCAAAAAACAAATTCCAATTGGCTGGTAGTACGCGGACGCAAGCCGGAGGCGTTACGCTACGTTTTACCAAATTTCAGAGGTAATTGCGGCTTAATTGGGATTTGGAATTTGGTGCTTGGAATTTCTAATCGAGATGTAGCTTAATGGATAGAGCAAGTGTCTTCTAAGCACTCAAGTGTAGGTTCGACTCCTACCATCTCGACTAATTTTATGCTCCAACTTCCTAACTGCCTGTCTTTGTTTTTATTATCTTTGGGTCACGTCAACCAAATTATCTATAAAACCTGCCCAAAGCCATGAATATAATTGCCGGAATTACGCTTCTGTTACTCTATCTTATCTCATGTATTGCGATTTATTTCTTTGTAAAAAATAAATTTTACACAAAGACGCTTGTAGCTATTTTGTTGTTGGGCTTGATTTTGCGTGTGTTTATGTGTACAGATATGTATTTGCATGAATGGGATGAACGGTTTCATGCCGTAGTTGCGAAAAATTCGATGAAACATCCTCTCAAGCCAACACTCTATGATAACCCTGTTTTTGACTATGACTACCGCAATTGGGCAACGAATCATGTGTGGTTGAGCAAACCACCTCTGGCATTTTGGACGATGGCGGCGAGTATGGCAGTATTCGGAGTGAATGAGGTCGGGCTGCGGCTACCTTCGGTCTTATTTTCCCTGATTTGTGTGTGGTTAACCGTGCAAATCGGAACGCTGCTTTTCAACCAAAAAACAGGATTACTCGCCGGGTTTTTTCATGCTATTCACGGTTTTTCACTCGAACTTACAGGAGGTATCATTTCTGCCGACCATGTAGATGTTTTGTTTTTATTATGCGTACAATTTGCAATGTTGTTTATAATTAAATTTGTAAAAACTGAGCAAAATAAATACTTGTTTATCATTGGTTTGTGTGCAGGATTGGCGTATTTGTGTAAATGGATAATGGCGTTATTTATTATTTTTATTTGGTTGGGAATTTATATTTATACAGAAAAAAAATTACGAAAAATAATCAGCAAAACACTCGTCATTATACTCACGTTTCTAATTGTTGTTTTGCCCTGGCAATTATTTATCTTCCACAAATATCCACAAGAAGCCGCGTGGATTTTTCGACGAATATTTGCGCCCGTTCAAACGGCATCTTCCACGACAGGACACAGCGGCGGCATGACATTCTACACGATGTGGATGCGGATTATATTTGGCGAATTGATATACATTCCAGTGATTTGGCTGGTATTCAAATGCTTCCATATTAAAATGGAAGGCATTTTCACAATACCTTCTATCTCCCGCACCGTGTTATTTTCCAAAAAACGAATACATCTATGGATATTATTTGCATGGATATTCATACCTTTGATATTACTGACATTCAGTGCGATGAAAAAGGATTCGTATCTGATGATTTCAGCACCTGCGTATTTCATTTTGACCGCTTTTTTTGTTATTTATCTTTTGAGAATAAAAAACAAATTAAACATAGCGCAAGGAATTATTCGGGTAATTATTTTGTTAATGTTGCTGCTTCCCGTGCGTTACTCCATAGAGCGAATCAAGCCTTTCAAAGAACGCATGAAACATCCCGAATGGCGCGTCCGTTTAAGTGAGTTGGACAAACAAATTCCCAATACAAAAAATGTGATTTTGAGCGGAGAACCGCATTATCTCAATGCAATGTTTTACCATGATTTTGTGGCTTATGAACAGCGATTGAGTGAAGAAGAAATCAGAACAGCAAAAGAAAAAGGGTATCGCGTATTTCAATACGGTGATTCACAATATATTGAAAAATAGGAGTTTATGGCGTTTGTTGGCAAATTGACATTCGCTAAAAAATTAGAATAAGTAAATGAGTACATGTACTAAATGCTAATATTATTTCATTGTCACATTGAAAATTTACTCATATCTTCATTTACTCATTGAAAATGATAACAGCAGAGCAAGTACGCTTGTCGCAGCGCATCCTCAACATGCAGGAATCAGCGACGATTAAGATGTCCGCTATGGCGCGGGAATTACGTGCCGAGGGGCATGATGTGATTAGTTTGAGTCTTGGCGAACCGGATTTTGATACGCCCAACCACATTAAAGAAGCCGCGAAAAAGGCATTGGATGAAGGTTATACGAAGTACACGCCTGTACCGGGCTTATTGGAGTTGCGTGAGGCGGTTTGTGCCAAGTTTGCGCGAGATAATAACTTGCATTTTAAGCCTACGCAAATTGTGGTGTCAAATGGTGCAAAACAATCTTTTGCGAACCTCTCATTGGTCTTGTTGAATGAAGGCGATGAAGTCTTGGTACTTGCGCCGTTCTGGGTGTCATATTACGAAATAATCAAGTTGGGCGGTGGCGTTCCTGTGATATTGAAGGCAGGGATTGAGCAGGATTTTAAGGTGACAGCCGAGCAAATCGAAGCGGCAATTACCGACAAAACGAAGATGATGATTTTCTCTTCGCCGTGCAATCCGACGGGGTCGGTTTATACGAAAGAGGAGTTGAAAGCTATCGCGGATGTGATTGCCAAACATCCCGAAATTACGATTGTTTCGGACGAAATTTACGAATACATCAACTTCACGGATGCCCACGCAAGTATCGGCGCATTCGATAATGTACGCGAGCAAACAGTTACGATAAATGGCTTTTCAAAAGGCTTTGCGATGACGGGTTGGCGACTCGGCTATATCGGTGCACCCGAATGGATTGCCAAAGCCTGCGCCAAGATGCAAGGACAGTTTACAAGCGGCGCAACGGCATTCGGACAAATGGCTGGTGCACATGCACTTACAAGCGACCTCGCACCTACACACACGATGCGCGAGGCATTCCGCAAACGCCGCGATATGGTCATCGAATTGCTCCGCGAAATTCCCGGATTTAAGGTAAATCATCCGCAAGGAGCGTTTTATATTTTCCCGGATATCAGCCATTATTTTGGTACTTCTGATGGGAATACGATCGTAGAAAATGCCAATGATTTTGCGGAATATCTCTTGCAGAACGCACATGTAGCTATAGTCTCAGGTAGTGCTTTTGGGGCGGATAATTGTTTCCGTTTGTCCTATGCAGCTTCAGAGGAACAATTGCGTGAGGCGATTCGTAGAATTGGGGTGGCAGTGGCGAAATTATCATAAAATTGAACCACTAAGGACACGAAGAACACTAAAGCCAAATAGACGCAGAGAACACTTAGAATTTAGTACTATTTAATGAGTTTTTAGTTTACTTAGTTTTCTTTTACGTTAATTAAGTTTTCGTGTCCTTTGTGTCCTTAGTGGTTCAAATTATTTTCATATCCTTAGTGGTTTCCAATGCACAAAGTATTGAAAACCAAAAACCCATATTCCCTCCTAACGGTTCTCGGACTCATCCTGCTCATGTTGGCGGTGCGCTTGCTCGTGCCGCGTTGGGATACGCTCAATGTGAAGGCGGTGCTGACTTGGGATGTATTGGGCTATTATTTGTATTTGCCTTCTTATTTTATATATGGTGATTTGTACCAATTCGAGTTTATGCCCGAAATTTTGGACAAATATCACCCTACCAATGTTTTCTACCAAGCCTATCCTGCCGGAAATGGAAATCTGGTCATAAAATATCCGATTGGCGTGAGTATTTTGTACGCGCCGTTCTTCTTTTTGGGGCATTTGTACGCCAAAATTGCGGGTTATCCTACGGATGGTTTTTCTGCGCCGTATCAATTTGCGATTGGATTGAGTGCGGTGTTTTATTCCGCAATTGCTTTGTGGGTATTGCGGGGTGTTCTGTTGCGTTATTTTTCCGATAAAGCCATAGCACTTACCTTTTTGATTGGTGTCTTGGGACTCAATTACATGCAGTACGTTTTTATTGATGGGGCGATGACGCATGGCTACCTGTTTTTCATGTATGCCTTGCTGCTACACTTCACGATTAAATGGCATGAAACACCACGAAAACACTACGCCATTATACTCGGATTAATCATTGGATTGAGTACGATTATTCGTCCGACTGATATTATTTGTTGTTTGATTCCATTACTGTGGGGCGTGACATCTTGGGCGGATATTCGCACGAAAGCGCAATTGGTTTGGGAGTATCGTTTGCATTTTATACTGCTGATTATCAGTGCTTTCGTAGCAACTACGCCGATACTCATTTACTGGAAAGCAGCAACAGGACATTGGTTGTTTTATTCGTATGATGACCAAGGGTTTAGTTGGCTTGACCCGTATTTTCGCGTCTTGTTTGGTTTTGAGAAAGGTTGGTTTGTTTATACGCCTTTGGCTTATCTTTTTGTGTTTGGTTTTTATTATTTATATCGTCATTATCGGAAGATTTTTTGGGCGGCTTTTGTATATTTTATTCTCAATACTTATATCGTCATTAGCTGGGATGTGTGGTGGTATGGAGGGAGTTATAGTTGTCGGGCATTGGTACAATCTTATGCGGTATTGCTCTTGTCACTTGCGGCATTTTTGACGCATTTTTTCAATAAAAAGACATGGAAAAAATGGGCGTTTGGATTGCTTGTGATTCCCTTGATTGGATTAAATTTATTTCAAATATGGCAGTACAATGAAAATATCATTCAATCCGAGGGCATCAAGAAGGCATATTATAAGCGAATTTTCGGAAAAACATCTGTCTCGCGCTATGATTTGGCTTTTCTGGATAATAAAGACCACATTAAAGATGAAAGCAAATACGAGAAGCGTTTGTTAGGAGAATATGGTTTTGAATCGGACACTGTGAATGTGGTGGATTACGAATTTTACAAAGGTAAAAAAGCTTTTCATTGCCGCGCTTCGGCAACTGAATTTTCGAAGGGATTTGAATTTCCGTATAAAGATTTCTTAGCCTACGATGAGGCTTGGCTCAAGGTGAGCCTTTGGGCAAAGCACGGCGATTGGGAAACCTATTCGCGCCTTGTAACAGTGATTGAAAAAGACGGCAAGCCCGAAAAATGGCGCGGCGTACACATCAATAATCATCTCAATACGCCCGGTCAGTGGGTGCCTGTGTATTATTATTACGAAATTCCAAAGGATAAAGACCCGGAAAGTGTTATAAAATCGTATATTTATACGCAGAGAGGGGAGAAGTTGTTTGTGGATGAATATAGGATAGAATTATTAACGCGGTAGGACACAGATTTTTTTGCTATGAAAAATATTTATTTACTCGCCATTAGCTTGTTATTTTTTTCGATTGAAATGACAGCTACTCCCATGCAAAATTCCAATGCTAAAACGGAAGTCACCCAACAACAAAAGCTCACCTTTAAGGAGCGTATCGCTCACAAAATGCTGAAAAAGAAATTAAAAAGAATAGAGGAAAAAAATAATTCGATGGCAAATGAAGTCCCTACTTTCTGGTCGCCGATTTTGGGTGTGGTGAGTATTGCTGCTTGGATAGGGGCGATAGCGGCGTCTTTTGCTTTGTCTTCAGCGGGAGTGATTGTGGGAATAATTGTGGGATTTGCAGCGGGTATAGCGGGACTGATTATAGGTATACGTGCTTTGCGGGCTAACCGAGACAGAGGACTTGCAATAGCGGGAGTGATATTGAGTGGTCTGGGGCTCTTGATTCTTTTGGCAAATAGTATTCTCGCCTTAGCCAACTTATGAAAAAACTACTCCTCACAGGTGCGTCGGGCTTCTTAGGACGACATATTTTGCGACTTGTTCAAAGTGATTGGAAAATCACAGGTATATACCATGAAAATGCACCAAAAGAACAAGGCGAATTTCACCAAATCAACTTGACACAAAAGGGTAGGGTAGAGGCTTTATTTGAGCAGATTAGACCCGATGCAGTGATACATACCGCAGCTCTTTCCAAAGCTGCTTTGTGCGAACAAAATCCCACATTTTCCCGCCATATTAATGTAGAAGCTACCCGTCAAATTGCCGTGCAATGCGCGCAGGCAAATATTCCACTGCTTTTCACCTCCACCAATCTGATTTTTGATGGAAAAAACGCACCTTACAGGGAAGCTGATTCACCGAATCCACTTAGCCAATATGGTTTGCAAAAGTTGGAAGCCGAGCAGGTCATTCTACGCGAATATCCACATGCTACGGTATGTCGAATGCCATTGATGTATGGTGATTTACCGGATACCAACAACTTCTTTTTAGATTGGATGCACCGCTTGGAAAATGGCATTTTGCTCAAAGCATTTACCGACGAATATCGCACACCTGTACATGCGGTGGATGCCGCACGAGGTCTATTTTTATTACTCGAAAAAGAAAAGAGGGGTATATGGCATTTGGGTGGAAAAGTGCCAATCTCCCGATATGATTTTGCCATGCAAATGGTAAAGAGTTTCGGATTTTCTCAGGCGAGTGTACAAGCACTCACTCAAGCAGAACTCAATCTGACCGCACCGCGTCCTGCGGATGTTTCGATGGATAGTACACGAATATTTGAGTTAGGATACAAGCCAAAACTTCCCTCTGAAGTATTTGAAAAGGGGCTAATGTCTAATGTTAAAAAAGTGTAAAATCGCAAAAATCGTGACTTGATAATAATCGACTTTTTTTAGGTGTACTGACATTTTAATGATAGAATTATAGGGGAATTATTCTTTTTTTGGGAAAAATGCTTTATCATTGTACCGAATTTTACTTGTATTTGTGACAGGTAATATTCGTTTACTTCTACAGCAATTTATCAATACTGCGTTATTTTTCATTAAATCAAAGAAATATACTTATGTGTAATTTGTAAAGTGTTTCTTTGTGTAAGGAAAATCCGTAGACATCAAACATCCTCCTTTTAGCCTTATTGGGCTACTACTTGATAAGACCTCATAATAATCAATCGAAACCATCTCTTGTGCTTTGGAACTCTGTTCCTCTGCATTTCCGTTTTTTTTATTGAAACTCAAATACTATGAAAAGGATTTTACCTTTACTCATGTCAATGTGCTTATTGGCAATCTATTCTTTTGCACAAAACCCTTGTAATATAGATTTTGACCCCGGTACGCCCGGTAATACAACTGCTGCAGATGCAGGTTTGTCTATTACCGATGTGGATATGAGTACCAATTATTATAATGTTTCACCTTATACTACTCCTGCGAGCACAGGTGGTGCAGCTTCACTGACGGTTAATGACGGCACCGAGTTTTGTGATGAAAATGGCAACGGCATGGTAACCGGGTCGGAAGAAGGACCCGATTTGGTCATTATGATACCCGTTCCACCTGAAAACCAATTGTCTTGTGCTGACGGGGTGTTGACGATTTGCCTTCGTGGTGACTTTAATAATGCCTGTGAAGTAGCATTCATTGCAGATGGCTCCGGTGCTATTCTGAGCCAATCAACAACTACAGGTAATCCCGCCTGTGCAGGTCCACCGACTTGTCTTGATATAGTAATACCGGCATGTGACTTAAACGCTGATGCTGTTGACGGAATGATACTTTTTGAGATAAGAACAAACGGAGAGGCAGTCAGTACGGGCGCAACGGGAGATCAAGTAGATGATACTTGTACCAATGGGGCGGACGCAGTTGACCTTACCGGAGATGGTAATCCTGATGGAAACTGTATGACCTTCGAGTCTTTTGTCTGGCCAACTACGGTGCCTGAAATCACATGCCCGGCTGATGTTACATTGGAGTGTACGGATAGCACAGACCCGGCAGATACCGGAGAACCCACCTTCACAGGGGAATGTGTAGACGACGCGAGTTTTACATTCGAAGATGTAGTTGTAGGTACTTGCCCGAGTGTAATAACCAGAACATGGACGGCTACCATTTGTAATGATCCGGAAATACCGTTTTTTGAATTGACTTGCGACCAAATCATTACCATAGAAGATACCACGCCGCCTACGATTACCTGTCCCGAACCTGCTGACACACCTTTGCTTTGTGGAGAAGTACCTACACCGGGAACAGCAACGGCAACTGATAATTGTACGACTTTTGATACGCCTATTGATGGCGTGCCGGATATGATGCCGGAAGATATAGATCCTTGTGTCGGAGGTGTAATCACTTATTTGTTCACAGCTACTGATGATTGTGGATTGCAGTCTATGTGTATGCAGACGTTCACTTACGAACCGGATATGGAAGCTCCCGTATTGAGCGAAATGCCTGCTGATGTCGATTTGGTTTGTGGCGATCCTATCCCTGAAGTACCTATGATTACAGCTATGGATAATTGTACCGATCCGGTAGATGTAGTATTTGAAGAAACGATGATGGGAACTTGTCCTGAGCCAACTGTTATTATGCGTACATGGACGGCTACGGACGATTGTAATAATACAGTTACTCATACCCAAACGATTAATATTCCGCCAGATGCCACACCACCCGTGTTGAGTGATATGCCTGCCGATTTGAATTTAGTTTGTACGGATGCCATTCCACCTGCTGATATGGTTACAGCAACGGATGATTGTATAGACCCAATTGATGTGATATTTGAGGAAACAGACGATATGGGCGTTTGTCCCGACCCGCGCATCATCACGCGTACATGGACAGCTACGGATGCTTGCATGAATGAAGCGACTTACACGCAGACGATTACCATTGCACCGGACGTAACTCCACCTGTATTGAGTGATATGCCAGCCGATTTGAATCTGACTTGTGCGGATGCTATCCCACCTGCTGACCCAATCACGGCAACAGACGACTGTAATGACCCACAAGATGTAGTATTTGAGGAGACAGATACAGGAATGTGTCCTGAGAATAGAGTTATCACGCGCACATGGACAGCGACGGATGCTTGTATGAATGAAACTACTTACACGCAAACGATTACTATTGCACCTGATACAACTCCGCCAGTATTAAGTGAAGAACCTGCGGACGAAAATCTGACTTGTGCAGATGCTATTCCTGCACCACCAACAGTTACAGCAACTGATGATTGTACCGATCCGGTAGATGTGGTATTTGATGAAGTAGATGATATGGGCGTTTGTCCCGACCCACGCATCATCACGCGTACATGGACGGCTACTGATGAGTGTATGAATGAAACAACATACACACAAAC
>JAHDEO010000304.1 GCA_020628725.1 Saprospiraceae bacterium | reverse complement strand
GAATTACCCATTAATTGGGCAAAATCTCATATGACCTCGTTAGAGGTCGAATATTAGTAGAATTTTCAATAAAAACATGTCAAACGAGCCTTTAGGTTCGTAATATTGAGTACCTAAAGGCACTCAAAACGATTTTTTTCCTCAAAAAAGCTACCGATATTTTGCACCTAACGGTGCTGCCCAATTAATGGTCAATTCCGTAAATTAATAGACATATTTACTCTTAAACAGAGGGGCGGGAATTTGGTTTTTAAAGTATATAAATAAACCAACCACCATTCTGTAAACAGAACGGCAGTCGGTTCAAAACTATGCTCTTTTATTTATACTATCTCGCGATAACAAACTTTTCAATAGCTTGCCATTTATCGGATTGTAATGTGCAGAAATACATACCTGCTGAAAGGTCGGAGACATCAACGTTGAAGTTGTGCAAACCTTCATACAGTTCTACATTATTTATGTTTTTGACCAATTTTCCAAAGGCATCATAAATTTGCATTTGTGCTTGTGTATTTTCGGATATTTCATAGGTCAATTGTATGTTTTGATTGGCTGGATTGGGAGATAAATGGATGTTCTGAGAAAGGTCATTGATAATTTTATTATTGTCATTGAATGGTACTTCCTCGTTGATTTGTGTGCCATCTATGGTGCTCCAACCTGAATTACGCAACTCTGCGCGAAGACGGTAATTGCCCGCAGAAAGATTTTCGGCTTCCAAGTTTAAAGTGACTTGACCTGCACCTGCCGAGACATTTTGATATGCCTGACCGAGGTAATTCCAACCGGAATACAATTGCACCAATACGACTCCGGCTTGGTCAATCGAATAATCCAAAGTAATTTGATTATCACCGTTGGAAATACTTGTCGGGGTTGGATTCCATGCAAGCGGACCAGCATTCGGCGGAGGTGTACCGCCGAATGGCACTTCTTCGCTGATTTGCGTACCATCTATGGTACTCCAACCTGAATTACGTAACTCTGCGCGAAGGCGGTAATTGCCCGCAGAAAGATTTTCGGCTTCCAAGTTTAAAGTGACTTGACCTGCACCTGCCGAGACATTTTGATATGCCTGACCGAGGTAATTCCAACCGGAATATAATTGCACCAATACGACCCCGGCTTGGTCAATCGAATAATCCAAAGTGATTTGATTGTCTCCGTTGGAAATACTCGTCGGGGTAGGATTCCATGCGAGTGAATTGCCACTTGGAGGTGGTGTGTCGCTTAAAGGTACTTGCTCGGTTATTCGCGTATCGTCTATGACACTCCAACTTGAATTGCGTAATTCCGCCCGGATAATGTAATTGTCGTCAGAAAGATTTTCGGTCTCTAAGTTTAAAGTAATCTGACTCGTACCCGCCGAAATATTTTGATAAACCTGACCTATATAATTCCAATTTGTATTATATAATTGCACCAGCACGACTCCGTTTTGGGCAATCGAATAATCTAAAGTTATCGTATTATCGCCATTGGAGATACTGGTTGGGGTCGGGTTCCATGAGAGTGAATTGGAATTGGTATTTCCACCGGGGTACCAGCTTTGAGCACTATTGGGGTTGCTGCCCGGATCTTGATTAATCGCTAAACTTCCGGCGTTGTTTGGTAAATTACCAAAATCGTTTCCATCCTCTGCGTTTGTTACCTCATTATCCCAGATAATGTTTTTCGTAATGTCACTGCTCCAGTGATTAAATCGAATTCCATTCGCTTCTTCTGGAAGTGTACCATTTGTAACGTCAGTTACCGTATTTCCTACAATGTTATTTCCGGTTCCGGCACTGTATATTCCGGCAATTCTTCTGCGTGAGGCACTATTATTATCCACATATGGTTCCCCGGGCTGTATGCCTGAACGAATTGTTTCGATACGATTACCCTCAACCCAGTTTTCTCTGCGTTCACCTTCCCGATAAGTAGTTCCCTGATAACCGAGGCTGTGGTCTAAGGAAATCGCTCCTGAATTGGTTTGGTCAAAATCATACACGTTCAAGGCGACATCATGTATATAATTATTTTTGACAGTGCAATGAAATACTTCGGCTTTAATGTTGATGGCTTCACCTCTTCCGGTATGCTTAAACTCACAGCCTTCTACCCAAACATACTTAGTGGCATCGGGCCACTGCCCCCAATTTTTATAGCTACCCCTACCTACATACAGTGCTTCTCCAAACGAAGGATGTTTTTGTCTATCAACATGCCCTAATCCGGTATGGGCAAAAAGACAGTCAATAAAGTCGATATACTCACTGTTATTTTCAACTTTGACTCCTGCTTCAAGCGTTTGTGTGAAATCACAATCCCGGAAAATCATGTGATCTGAACGATGTACTGTAACTCCTCTGTCACCACCGACAAACTCAATGCCCTCAAGGGCGATATAACTACATTCTATGAAAACGGCAGCGTCATAAGAATCCCCATTGGGGTTTGGATTCATCCATTGTTCTGATCCTCTTTCTATTATCACACCATCGCCAGCTGCTTTTAATATAAGTGGATTATTGGCTGAGAATTGTTTACCCTCCACTAAAATTGGATTGTAGATTCCCGGATTTATGGTGATTGTCTCACCACTTGAATTATTAATAATGGAATTTAAATCATCTCCCGGGTTCACTGTAGTCTGAGCTTCTAAGGCTTGAACACAGATGATGAGGTTCACTACACATAGGTATAGTGTCATTTTTAGTTTGTTCATAATAATCATTAGTTTAATAAAAATATATGTTTAATAATCATGTTTTTGTCCATACAAAATACCTTGTATAGCATAGAATATGTATAACTATACAAGCAAGTCAGACAAAAAATAAAGCCTGATTATGCGCAAACAGCCTGAAACTGTATTACGAAGATCAAATGAAATGTGTGGATTTGATTGTGTGTGGAAATTGCAGGAATGGATACGGAGATTTTAACGGGAGAGTTAGTACAATATCATTACTTCTAATTAGAAAAATACCAATTGGTAATTTGATGTTAAGACGGGAAGTTGATTTGAAGTCACTTAATTATTTATTTTTTAATGAAATATAAAACAGGTATGATTGTATATTTTTTTTACAAAAAGTGCCTGCAAAAGATACTTACATACGTGAAGTAGCAATTCATTTCCAAAAGGTTGCATTAAGTAGGTATTACCACTGTTTTATTATTACGTTGTTTGATGGTTAAAGTGAGTTTTCTGCAAGGCAAAAAAACTTATTATAATCGAACAATTAAAACAATCAAACAATCACAATTTTATCTCAAAACAGTCTCTGCAAAACCCAGTTTCTCAGGATAATCCGTTGTGTAATGTAAGCCTCGACTTTCGCGGCGCATCTGTGCTGATGTAGTAATGAGATAGCCAATGGTAATTAGATTGCGAAGTTCCATCAATTGAGGGGATAGGGTAGTGGTTGCGTAGAGTCGCTCGGTTTCATTATAGAGTAAGAGTAGGCGGTCGGCAGCGCGTTTGAGACGAACATTTGAACGTACAATGCCGACATAATTACTCATAATTTCCTTCAACTCTTTCATGCTCTGCGTGATGAGTACCATTTCTTTGGGGTCGCTTGTACTTTCGGCGTTCCATTGTGGAATGCCTGCTTTGATTTCGATATTATCGACCCTTTCAACAACCTCTTCAAAAATACGGTGAGCAAATACCATAGCCTCTAACAACGAATTGGAAGCCAGACGATTAGCACCGTGTAAGCCGCTACTCGTACATTCGCCGCAGGCGTACATATTTTTCACAGAAGTGCGCCCGATTTCGTCTGTTTTGATACCTCCGCATACATAATGCGCGGCGGGTACGACAGGAATTAAATCCTTCATTGGGTCGATGCCGAGACTCATACATTTTTCGTAAATCGTTGGAAAATGCGCGATAAACTTCTCTTTATCCAAGTGCGAACAATCAAGGCACATATGTTCGTCACCACGTTTTTTCATTTCATTATCAATCGCACGGGCTACGATGTCGCGCGGTGCAAGCGACTTGCGTTCGTCGTAGAGATGCATAAATTCCTCATTCTCTTTACTCTTCAATATCGCTCCAAAACCACGTACTGCTTCTGACACCAAAAACGCCGGATTTTCGCCCGCCGGATTGAAAAGTGATGTCGGGTGGAATTGGACAAATTCCATATTTTCCAATCGCCCTTTCATACGATATGCCATAGCAATGCCATCGCCCGTAGCAATGACCGGATTGGTCGTGCTGCGGTACACCTGTCCTGCGCCCCCTGTTGCGACCACCGTGATTTTTGCCAATATGGTATCAATATGATTCGTTGCCAAATCCAACACATATGCTCCGTAGCATTCAATATTGGTATTGAGTCGCGTAACGACATGCCCCAAATGGTGTTGAGAAATCAAATCTACCGCAAAGAAGTGGTCGTGAATCTCGATATTGGGCATCGTTTTCGCCTTTTCGAGCATGGCGCGTAGTATTTCCCAACCCGTATAATCTTTGTAATGTAAGATGCGATTTTCGGAGTGTCCGCCCTCTTTTCCCAAGTCGTATTCTGCACCATGCTTGTCAAATCGCGTACCCCATTCGATGATTTCTTTTACCCGTTCCGGTCCTTCTTTCACTACAATCTCCACAATATCTTCATCGCACAAACCATCGCCTGCATCCAGTGTATCTTCAATATGTTTTTTGTACGAATCTGTCTCAAAATCCCATACTGCTGCGACCCCGCCTTGTGCATAGCGTGTATTACTTTCCTCACGATTGGTCTTAGTTAATACGGTGATTTTCAGGTCGGGACGGCGATGTGCCGTTTTCAAAGCAAAGGTCAATCCGGCAATTCCTGCACCTACGACCAGTATATCTGTCTTTACCATGTGTTGTAGTATTGTAGTGTCGTCGTGTCGTTGTTTCGTAGTATTTGATTACGTGTGTTTTGGAGTGCAAAAGTATCATTTTTACGAAGTAAAAACAACCAAAACACAACGACACTACGATACCACAACACCAAAAATCGTGAAGGCGCGCCTCCTTACGGAAACACGCCCTGCACTTGTCGAATTGATTTACTACAAAAAATGAAATCTTCTTTTTTGAATGGTTATTTTTGAATGGAGAATTTATAATTGAAAATTGAGAGTGATAGGGGCGTTATTCATTCTCAATTTTCAATTATCAACTAATTATAAATGTCCGCTACGATGAGAATTTTCCATCAAAGCTGTGAGGAGTTCCTTAGCTCTGAAAAGTTGCGCTTTGACGGTGCCGAGTGGAATTTCCAGTTCTCTGGCAATTTCGTCATAGGTCAATTCTTCAAAAAAGCGGAGTTCAATCATCAAACGGTATTTGGGATTGAGTTGACGCAAATAGCTACGCATGAGCATGAGCTTTTGGTCACGGATATACTTCTCTTCCGGGTCAAGATTGCCGGAGCGTAAGTTATTCGAGTAGTTCTGATTGCTGTCCATCTCGATAGGGTCGTCGATAGAAAGCATATTCAGCTTTTTCTTTCTGATAAAATCAATACAATTATTGATAGCTATTTTGAACAACCAAGTACTGAATGCATATCTTGGTGTATATGTGGCGAGCTTGCTAAAAGCTTTTCCAAAAGCTTCGAGCGTAAGGTCGTCCGCATCTTCTCTATTATGCACCATTTTCAACATCATGTTAAAAATAGCTTCCTTATAACGGTTCATAAGTTCCGTATAAGCACGTTCCTCTTGATATTGGACGGCACGTTGGACGATTTCATAGTCTTCAACTGCTCTGTCAGATAAGTTTGTGTTCGAGGCAGCGCGGTAGCCAACCGCAGGTGCTGAGTGTCTCCTGTTTCGATTTATTTCCATGACTTGGTGTTGCCCGACACGAGTGCCGGCGTGAGTAAAATGAAGTAAAACAACAGCAGGAAGTCAAATATGGGTATCCATAGTGTTAGATGATGTTCGTGTAACTTTTGTGCTGTTTTTGCGTAAACGATTAGTACCAAAATTAATCTCATTAGATATAGGCTAACCGTTGTTTCAATGCTAAGGTGAAGTATAATTGCCGTTAAAAAACTTAAATAAAACATAAAGTGTGACAGAGATAATCCACCTAAAAATAATTTATGCATTGATTTATAGTGACTTCCGGTTGTATTGTGTCGATATTTAATTTTATAATAATGTGTTGGTCGTATTTCACTTTTTGAATACATAAAGCAACTTTTTTCAAGACATATCGTAGTATTATCTTTTGTAGCTACTTCACTCATAAATAAGTCGTCGTCGCCTGATGTAATATGAGCATGTTTCTTAAATCCCTCATTTTCAACGTACAAAGATTTCTTGTATATTAAATTTCTTCCCACACCCATATACGGAAAGCCCCAAATTGCTGCTGAAAAGTATTGGATTGCGGTATAAACAGTTTCAAATCTGGCAAAGCGATTCAAATGTCTGTCTATTGTAAAAAAAGGTCCATAGCCCAATCCAATCTGCTTTTCTCCCCCAATTACAGCTTGCATACCTTGTATCCAATACCGGCTCGCAGGCTGGCAATCTGCATCAGTCAACAGCAGCAGCTCATGCTTACTCACTTCGATGCCTTGACTCAGGGCATATTTTTTGCCCTTCATCTTACGAGATGCATCTGCGGGAATATGCAGCACGCGCAAGTGTGTGTATTCTTTTTGAAAATCACTTAACACTTGAGCCGTTCCGTCCGTTGATCCGTCATTGACGACCAAGACTTCGTAGTCAAAATATTCTTGCCTTAGAATGTGCGTTAGATTCTCCCGTAAATTTTCCTCTTCATTTTTCGCACAGATAATGACAGAGATAGGTTCGGGAGATGTGTTAGGTTTTGCTTGTTTTTCAGGATTATGCCAAGCGAATCGCATAAATATGACGCCCCAATATATTAATTGAACGATTCCTGAAATTAATAATGCGCCAATAATAACTGATTCCATGTGCAATATAATTAACTTCAACATCAATTGCAACTTCAACTTTTGATTTTAGCCCTAAATTTTGAAAAAACATATATTAAAGTGCAAAAAATGATATTGCCATTACAATTGAAGCTGATTTCAAGACGGGAAAATACATTTTTTCTATTGCAACCCAACCCTTTTATCGGTATCTTGTGTCTATCCCGATACAAACAAAATTATAGTTTATGAAAATTTCAAAATCATTATTATCGGCAATTGCAGCAGGTCTTGTTATGACGGCTGTTACTTCATGTGATAAAAGTGAAGTTATTAATGAACGCGGTTCACATACTGAGCAATGTCCTGAGAATTGTACAGACGATAGATGCGACGACAACCGAGGAGATGGACATACATGGGATTGTCCGGGATGTGGTATGGGCTAATCTTATTTGCAACAAAATATTCTGACTCAGATAATTATCAAAAATTATAGTTTATGAAAATTTCAAAATCATTATTATCGGCAATTGCAGCAGGAATCGTTATGACGGCTGCTACTTCATGTGACAAAAGCGAGGTCATCGACTCTGAACGCGCTACCACCGAAGCCACCGAAGGAGAAAGAGGTAATGAAACTAACCCTACTTGGTGCGGTAACGGCAATAACTCAGATAACTGCCCGGCTTGCGGTATGGGGTAAATTTCATCGGAATTATCCATTTATTGGTTCACCGCGAAGTCGGTGGAATATTTATAGAAAAATTTATAAAAAACGTGTGCGACTCCAACGGAGTCGAATGTAATTAATTCATTTTCAACTATAAATATTTAATCCCTTCGGGATAACGATAATTGTAAATATTCTGAACCAATAAATGGTCAATTCCGAATTTCATTGTTACATGGCTTCATTTGATGTTTTTGCATAGCAAAAACAATACAACAACAATGAAACAATGCAGCCATAAAACAATGAAGTAATCCAAACATGAAGCAATCCAATTTATTTTGCGGTATATCCTGCAATCTCGACAGCAACATTCTGGCTACGGCATTGCCGCTTTTTGAAGTGGGGAGTGTAGATGCTATAGAATGGTCTTTTGACGCGCTCTTCCGTCATACGCATATTCCGGGGTGGTTTGAGGAATTGCTGCGTGTGTATGCCGAAGCGGGGAGACTCGTTGGGCATGGCGTGTATTATTCCTTGTTTTCCGGTCAATTTAAACCTGAACAACAGCAATGGCTCGCTCATCTCAAAAGCACTGCTGAGACTTACCGATTCGACCACATTACGGAGCATTTTGGGTATATGACGGGGGCAGATTTTCACAAAGGCGCACCTTTGAGCGTACCTTTTAATGATGTGACCTTACGCATCGCACAAGATCGCATCCGTCGTATGTATATGGCGTGTGAACGCCCCATTGGATTGGAAAATCTGGCGTTTTCGTATTGCATGGAAGAGGTGGAACAGCACGGAGAATTTCTGAAAAATATTCTTTCCGAAGTCAATGGCTTCATTATTTTGGACTTGCATAATGTATATTGTCAGGCGAAAAATTTTGGGGTGACTTGGGAAGATATGTTGCAAACCTATCCTTTGGAAATGGTGCGTGAGATTCATATTTCGGGTGGTTCGTGGGAAGATTCGCAGGTAGAAGAAGGCAGAAAAATCAGACGCGATACACACGACAACGCTGTACCTGATGAGGTGTTTTTTTATTTGGAAAATGTGATTCCGCAATTACCAAATTTAAAATTTGTCATACTCGAACAACTCGGTACCGACCTTAAAACGGAAGAAAGCCGCACACAATTCAGAACGGATTTTGAGCGAATGACTAAAATTTGCAGAGCCCTTGAAGCCGAAAAACCTCATTCAAATAATAATTTTTTACCCGCAAAAAAAATAGAAAATACGCCCATTTACGAATCCAAGCAATTAGCCGCAGAACAAGATGCACTTACAAATATTCTTGAGGAATCAATTGATTTTAAAGAAGTTAAACAAAAAATATCCAATTCGATTTTGAGTGATTCCGATTGGAAAACAGAGCAATGGGATGACACGATGCTCGAAACGGCGTTTGCTATCAGTCGGAAATGGAAGGACGGATTTAAGTAGGGCGTTCCTGTAAATCCAAATTTAATTTCCGTACCAAATAAAATATT
>JAHDEO010000303.1 GCA_020628725.1 Saprospiraceae bacterium | reverse complement strand
AAGAATTTCAACGAAGTTGAAATATATTCTATTTCTAATTGAAGTTGAATTTGCAATTGAGGTTAAGAAGAGTTATCGCAAAATAATCCCTCCGCCAATCACATCATCTCCCTCATAAAATACCGCAGATTGCCCGGGCGCAACGCCCGTTACATTGGCAAGAAACTCTACACGTATTTTATCATCACCTTCGTTGCGAAGCGTACTAAGTGTACCCGGACTATTGTATCGAATTTGCGTAACAGCTTCAATACCATCGGGAATTTCGGCATATTTCATTGGATTGAGCTGACCGATTTTGGTGCTATTGCGGAACAATTCATTCGCCTTGCCGAGTACAACTGTATTGGTTTCTGGAATAATTTCTTTGACATACATCGGCTCACCAAAAGCCTTCCCCAAGCCCTTACGTTGTCCAATGGTATAAAACGGATAGCCTTGATGTTCGCCAATCACTTCACCTGCTGTATTGAGGAAGGTGCCTCCTGCCACACGCTCTTCCAGTCCCGCTACTTGGCGTCGTAGGAATCCACGATAATCGTTATCCGGCACAAAGCAAATTTCGTAGCTTTCCCCTTTTTTCGCCAAGTCCGTATAGCCTCTATCATGTGCAATTTGACGCACTTCAGGCTTTGTCAATTCAGCTAAAGGAAAACGACTTCTCGCCATACATTCCTGACTCAATCCCCACAATACATACGATTGGTCTTTGTTTAAATCCTTTGCTTTAGAGACAAAATATCGCCCGTCTTGTTGGTTGATTTTTGCATAATGTCCTGTCGCAATAAACTCACAATCAAGCGCGTCGGCACGTCTGAGCATTGCCTCCCATTTGATGTGTGTATTGCACAATACGCATGGATTCGGCGTGCGTCCCGCGATGTATTCATCCACAAAATTATCAATCACATAATTGCCAAATTCCTCCCGAATATCTACGATAAAATGGTGAAAACCACAATCTACCGCTACCTTTCGTGCATCATTAATCGAATCAAGGCTACAGCATCCCGTCTCTTTCTTATTTCCACCCGAATTCGCATAATCCCAAGTCTTCATCGTGATACCGATGACCTCATATCCTTGCTCGTGCATCAGCAATGCCGTCACAGTACTATCAATACCGCCACTCATTGCCACCAATACTTTTCCTTTTTTGCTCATATTTTTAGTCCATAGTCCATAGTCGATAGTCGATAGTGGTGATTTACGTTTATCTATGGACTATCGACTACGGACTATGGACTGATTCTACTACAAAATTACAAAAAAGAAAGAGATAAAGTTCAAAGCAATGATTAATGGATAACGGATAATGGATAACGCATAACGGATAATGTGTTTTGTTTTCGCTTCGCGAAAATCCTGAATTAAGCATTATCAATTATCCGTTATCAATTATCCATTAAAACAGTTCCTTCGATATAGAGTGCTTCGGTCTGTTTAGTGTCTTGGAAGTAGACCTTGACTATTTTATTAAATTCGCCTGTTTGTTCGGCGCAAAATACGACGCGGATAGTAGCTGTCTCATTGGGTAAAATGGCTTTATTTTCCCAACTCGGTGCTACACAGCCGCTTGAAGAATGTGCATTGGTGATTTTGATAGGAATATCGGAAGTATTGGTAAATTGAAATTCGTAAACAGCAGCTTCATTTTTAGCAATTTCGCCAAAATTGTGCTTCGTGGTAGTTGTCCATTGGATGTTTGCTTTTTCGTATTGTGGAGCGGCTTTAATAGCCATTTTACTGAAAATATCGCTAAATATTTCCTGTGCAAATACTTGATTTGCAGCGCATAAAAAACATGCAACGATTCCTAAGATGATAGCCTTTTTCATAAAGTTTGATTTGTGATAAGCAAGTATAGTGTATCATCTCATAGTATATTAATTTTGTTTTTTAAATAATTCAACACATTGGTTATTAGTGTTTTAAAGCATTCAAAATTCAAAATTTGTCTATTCAAAATTATTAACGGCGCATGTAAACATATTGTTGCACCTTAACATTTTTTTAATGCTAATGTTTTTATTCTTTAAACGATCCTTACCTTTGAATTGAAAGCGTAGCACGGTCTGTAGACCGTACCATTTTTTGCTACGCAAAAAATCAATCACCATTTGTAGACGGTGTCACATTACACATAATTATGCAACAAAGATTATTTATACTGACTTTCATTACCCTCACGCTAATTACAATGTCATGGACCAATGATGACGATTGGCGCAGCAAAGTAGACAATGAAGTATTGGCCGTAGTAGAAAACGGCGGTACTGTCGATTTTTTGGTTTATATGAATGAGCAAAGCGATATTTCCGCAGCAAAATCATTGACCAATAAAAATGAAAAAGGACAATACGTGTACACACGTCTACGCGAAACAGCACTCGCCTCTCAAGCGGAAGTTATTGCTGAATTGGAGGCGCAAGGCGCGGAATATCGTCCGTATTGGGTGGTCAATGCATTGTGGGCAAAAGGTGATTTAGCACTTGTAGAAGCACTGGCTCAACGTACTGACGTCCAATCTATTATTGCAAATCCAAACCTTCAAATGGAAGCTCCTGTAGACATGAATTTTGAACCGGATAATACCAAAAATAGCGCAGTCGAATGGGGCTTACAAATGATTAATGCAGATGATGTATGGGCAATGGGCTATCGCGGAGAAGGCGTTATTATTGGCGGTCAAGATACCGGCTACGATTGGGAACATCCTGCGCTTGTCAACACCTATCGCGGCTGGAATGGCATAGCAGCCGACCATAATTACAACTGGCATGATGCCATCCACGAAGAAAATCCCAACACTAACGAAGGCAATCCTTGTGGTTTTGATGTTGATTTTCCTTGTGATGACCATACACACGGTACACATACGATGGGTACAATGGTGGGCGATGATGGCGAAGGCAATCAAATCGGTGTTGCGCCGGCAGCACGCTGGATAGCTTGCCGAAATATGGAAGAAGGTTGGGGAACACCCGCAACTTATATCGAATGTTTTGAGTGGTTTATCGCTCCAACAGATTTGAATAACGAAAATCCTGACCCGACAAAAGCACCTCATGTATTTGCCAATTCATGGTCTTGCCCGGAAATTGAGGGTTGTAATTCAAGCAATTTTGCCGTGATGGAGCAAGTCGTCAACAACGTCAAAAGTGCCGGAATCGTAGTAGTCGTTTCTGCCGGAAATAACGGAAATCAATGTGCTACAGTAGACAGACCGGCTGCAATGTACGAAAACAGTTTTTCAGTCGGTGCCACTCGTCCCAATGACACCATCGCCGGATTCAGCAGTCGCGGACCGGTAGAAGTGGACGGCAGCGGACGCATCAAACCTAATATCACCGCCCCCGGAGTCAATGTCCGTTCCAGTGTTTTGGGAGATGGTTATGCTTCATTTGGTGGTACGAGTATGGCGGGTCCGCATGTAGCGGGTGTAGTGGCTTTGCTCATCTCCGCCAAGCCCGAACTCGCCGGACAAGTAGATGAAATCGAAGACATTCTCGAACAATCAGCTGTGCCGAAACAGACAGATGAAAATTGTGGCGGCGTTCCCGGCACCGATATACCAAATAATACTTATGGTTATGGTAGAATCGACGCCCTTGCTGCGGTCAATCTCGCACTTGGCATTACCAATACAGAGCCACTGACTATTAATACCTCCATTTTTATATATCCAAATCCTTTTGCAGATAATTTGCATATTGAATTTTCGGAAACTGTCCAACAAACCACGATTCGGTTGTATAATGCCAAAGGGCAATTGATTGTGCAGGAAAATGTAGAATCCGTTGCAAGACATGTCGTCAATACAGCAGCATTGGCGCAGGGCATGTATTTTTACCAGATAGAATGGGATGGAGAAATTACCAATGGGAAAGTTGTGAAGTAATGGATAACGGATAATGGATAACGGATAATAATATTTTTTTCGCGTAGCGAAAAACGACTTAATTTAACTATTATCAATTATCCGTTATCAATTATCCATTAATCATTATTTCAAAGCTTGCTGAATTTTCGCTTCAAGCGCAGCTCCTTTCAAATTTTTTGCTAAAATACGTCCTTCTTGGTCAATCAAAATTGTGGTGGGAATAGAGCGTACGCCGTAATCTGCTGCTGCACCGCTTTTCCACTTCTTCAGGTCGCTGACATGCGTCCACGTTAAGTTATCTTTCTCAATAGCTGCGAGCCAACGTTTCTTATCACCATCCAAACTCACACCAAAAACCTCAAAACCTTGGTCTTTGTATTTATCGTATAATGCGACAACTTTCGGATTTTCACGACGGCACGGCCCGCACCAACTCGCCCAAAAATCAATTAAGACCACTTTTCCGCGTAAATCACTCAATTTGGCGGTCTTTCCATCGGGAGTCTGCTGACTGATTTCGGGAGCTACTGCACCGACGATAGTGCTTTTAGAGCGATTGATTTGTTTCTGTACATTTTCTCGGAATTTGGGGTCATAATCCGGGTATTTCGCTAAAAATAGTTCGCCGTATTTCACAAAATTCGTCTTATCCTTTTTCGCTTTCGAGTAACCGATAACCGTTCCCAAAAGTGCCGCTTGATACGAGGCAGAATGCGGGGCAGTCTTCTTCAAAATAGCATCTACATACTCACTTTGCTTTTCAGGGTCAAAGCCAACTTGAGCAATCGTAGTTGCATAAGATTGCATCTGCTGAAATAAGGCAGGCGTATATTGTAAAGATTCGTCAGAAAAATCTACATACTTAAAATATTCATTGGCAAAATATTCGCCTTCGTTCTTATAATCACCTTTATTATTGACATAGCTTAGGTAAGTCACCAAGCCTTGTGATTTACCAAGAAACGGCGCAGTTTTTTTCGATTCCTCGTAAAGTGCCATTCTACGCACGTCTAACGCTGCAAACTGGCTATCCAATCTCATTTTCAATTGAGGATTTCGCATGGCAGAACGCATCTGTTTGAGCAAGCGCATAAACTCATTATTGACATTACCATTTTCTTTCATAAGGTTTTGGTAATAATCATTTACAGGACTCGACACTTTCATTGCTTTGATGGATTCGCAATTCCCGGACACCGTAATTTTAGCTTCCGTACCCAATATCAATGGCTTCACATCATCGGGCGAAGTGCCGATACCATAAAATCCTTCGGGGATATTCGCCAATTTAAAGGTAAAATTATAAACGCCTTTTTTCTCCGTCAGCGTTGTCATGTGCAATTGGCGCATATTGATACCATACCATTGATAAAGATAAATGGTATCTACCTCTGTACAACCAACTAAAGTACCTTTAATTTGAATGCGGCTAAGACCATCATTTGTGTGTCCGAATATGGATTGAGCAGTTAATGTCAAAATTAGGGTAAAAAATATAAAGAGATTTTTCATGATAATAATGCTACAATGCGTCAATGCGATAATGCTACAATGAGCCGATGCATTAATTACATTATCGCATTACAGCATTATCGCATTGTAGCATTGCAAAAGTACAACATAATTACGGAAAATGGCTTTTCCTCTATGTCAATCCTTCATTTGTCTAAAAAATCATGCCTTTTTTAATGGATGTTTTACATTTGCAACCATAATATGTGTTTCGCGTTCTTCACATGTATTATTTTTTTAAAAACAAAGAACGTAAAACGAATAAAGAATCTATCATCCAAGTTACGGTTGCAGATTGTAACAAAACCCCGCAACTCGCAACCCGAAACTCGCAACTAAAATAAAAATGCAACAGTTTTTTAAATTTATATTCGCATCATGCTTGGGTACACTCCTTGCTATTTTTGCGATGACATTTCTTTTTGGAGGTCTTGCCGCTTCTCTGGGCAAGCGAGCAGAAAAAGTAGATGTAAAATCTAACTCCGTACTCAAACTCACGCTTTCCGACCCTATTCCCGAAAAAACCAATAACATGGCACCTACAGGTACATTCGATTTCTCTTCATTGAGTGACTCGCCATTGGGCTTGACTGATATGGTGAAAACTATCGAAGCTGCCAAAGATGATGACAATATCAAAGGTATCTACATGGAACTTTCTGAACCATCAGGAGGTATGGCAACTATGAGCGTATTGCGCGATGCCCTTGAAGATTTCAAGGAAAGCGGCAAGTTTATTATTGCTTTTGGTAATTATTATACGCAAGGCGGCTACTACATGGCATCTGTGGCAGATAAGGTGTATCTCAATCCAATCGGACCTTTGATGATGCAGGGATTTGCAGCACAAGTACCGTTTTTCAAAAACATGTTGGATGAATGGGGCATAAAGGCACAAGTGTATTACGCAGGTAAATTTAAAAGTGCTACCGAGCCATTCCGTCGCACCAATATGAGCGAAGAAAATCGCCTTCAAGTCAGCGAATATCTCAACGAAGGTTACGATATGTTCTTAGAAGATATGGCGAAAAGTCGTGGTAAAACTGTTTCAGAATTAAAGCAGATTGTCAACGATTATTCTATTAGAAAATCAGAAGACGCCGTGACTTACGGTTTGGTGGATGAATTGATGTACAAAGACCAAGTACTCGATGTGCTTCGCGACAAACTCGGCTTGGAAGACGATGATAAGATTGAAGGCATTTCCATTAAAAAATATCACAAAGCTGCTAAGAAAAAGACGGATTTCAGCATCAAAAATAAGATTGCTGTCGTATACGCAGAAGGTAGCATCGTAGACGGACAAGGCGAAACAGGCAATATTGGTGGCGACCGCTACGCGAAAATAATTCGCAAGATACGTGAAGACGACAAAGTAAAAGCTATCGTATTGCGTGTCAACTCAGGTGGTGGTAGTGCTTTGGCTTCCGAAATCATTCTACGTGAATTGCAGCAAGCTAAAGAAGATGGTAAAAATGTCGTCGTTTCGATGGGTGATGTAGCTGCTTCGGGTGGTTATTACATCGCTTGTGAAGGGGATAAAATATTTGCCGAGCCAAATACGATTACAGGTTCTATTGGTGTATTCGGGTTGCTGCCCGGACTCAATAAGTTTATGAAAGATGAAATCGGCATTACCTTCGATACCGTCAAAACGGGACAATACGCAACACTTGGTTCGCCATTTTTCGATGTGAGTGCTGCGGAAGGAAAACTCGTTCAACAATCAGTTGATGACATCTATGAAACTTTCAAACAACGTGTATCCGCAGGACGTGATATGACCGTAGAAGATGTAGACAAAATCGCACAAGGTCGCGTATGGACAGGACAAAAAGCTTCTACCATTGGCTTGGTGGATGAACTTGGCGGATTGAATGACGCCATTGCAGCCGCCGCAGAACTTGCTGATTTAGAAAGTTATAGAGTGAAAGAATATCCACAAACAAAAGAGCCTCTACAGCAACTCATGGATGAACTTACAGGTAATAAAGACAATGCAAAAGCATACACGCAAGCCCACATTAAAGCACAACTTGGCGATGAGTTTTACCAGTACTACCAGCGTGCAAAAGAAATCAAAGAGATGCAAGGTATACAAGCTCGCATGCCTTTCATGATTGAGATAAAATAAAACGAGAGACGAGAGACATGAGAGAGTAATTTCATATTATCTCTTATCTCAAATACACAAACGAAACTGACCGCGCCTACATTCTTTGAATGTGGGCGTTTTTTATTTGGATAATTGATTTTGAAAAAATATTCGTCCCATATCCGCAGGGTTGAAACCCTGCGCTTTTGTGATGTACATGTTAGTTTCGCAAAAGCGGTGGGTTTTAACCCGCCGCGAATCAATGGAACGATTTATTTATAAAAATCAATAATCTAAAATCATTCATTTCTTCAAAAAATGAATCGTCTCCTCCCCTATTCGCTTGCCTTTAATGTCAATCACATAATGTCCTGCTATCCAATTTTCACAATTTAGATTCAGGTAATTTTCTCCTTCGGTGAGTTGGATATTATTTGAATGAATGAGCCTGCCATTAATATCGTACACTTCCATTGTGCCCGATTCATTGGAAGGCGAAGCAAGACGAATTGTTGCCTCAGCAGAAGCGGGTTGTGGAAATACGGTGGTTTCCTCAAATTTACTGCTGAATTTCGCAGTGACTATCTCGCTGAATGTCTCTTTGCTATCAAAATCCACTATTCGCAAGCGATAGTAATTATTGCCCTCCACAGGATTTGTATGCATGTAAGCATAGGTATTTCGTTCATTTGTTGTACCTGTGCCTGTGATAGTTTTTATATCTAAAAAATTAACACCATCAACCGAGTGTTCTACGACGAAGTAGTCATTATTTCGTTCCGTCTCGGTTATCCAATCCAATTGAACGCCAGTTAGATGTGGAGTAGCTTCAAAGTCAGTCAACTCAACAGGTAATCGAAATAACAACAAATCAAACATAAAACTTGTGCTACCGCTATCGCCTGAATTTAAATTATTTCCATTGACAGCTACGGCTGTGACGTAGACTTTCACTGGTTCGGGGAAATCATTAAGTGATTGAGGAGTGACCTCGTAAGTAAAAGAAAATTGATTACTTGCGCTAATTCCATTGTGTTCAAGATAGACTCTGCCGTTTGTCAAAGTGGATTGCTTGATATTTGTGCCGAGATTCGTATAAGTAACATCAAGTGGGTTGTCCATATCATCCGTCATAAATAATTGAAAACCATAGCCATTAGGAAAACCGGATGATGTATTGACAGTAATATCCATTTGAATCGGAATACCCGGAAAATACTCGTAGGGTAATGTCCCGATATTAGATACTAAATCAACACTCACAAATCCGTAACTTCCTATTAAATTATGGCAATTACCACAAACGGTCCCCGTCTCACCGGGCGCACCTGTGTAGCCTTGATTAACACTCGCTGCCGGTCCGCCGGAGTAACCCGTAAATATGAATATTAATGTAGTCGCTAAAAGTGAAAAGAAAAGGGCATAGATTGTACGTGAAAGCATAGTGTGATAGATTTGATAATGAAACAAAGGTGTGTGGTGTATTTTTTCAAAACCTATAATAGAGACTTTTATACTTTATAAATAGTTGCATTACAACAATCGGGTAGGAGAAAAGAGCGATACTAATATCGGTCTTTTCGTCCTCCCACACC
>JAHDEO010000302.1 GCA_020628725.1 Saprospiraceae bacterium | reverse complement strand
GTTGCTTCCCCAAGTATCGTTTATGGTATTTGGATCGCTGTCGTCGCAAGTTGTACCTATGAGGTTGTCATTGAGACCGGGGCAGGCATCGTTGGCATCGCATACGTCGTCATTGTCTGCATCCTGAAGCGTGCCTGCACAGTTGCAGTTGGCATCATAGACATCTCCTGTGGTGCATACGTTGCCATCGTTGCAAGCTGCGCCAACATTACAAGCCGAATCACAAAAATCAGGAATACCGTCATTATCACTGTCTATTGTATCATCACCGCCGGGGCAGACATCATTTGCATCACATACGCCGTCATTATCAGCATCTTGGAATGTACCTGTACAGTTGCAGTTGGCATCATAGACATCGCCTGTGGTACATGCTTCACTATCGTTACAAGTTATTCCTATCAATGAATCATTCAATCCTGGACATTGATCATTGGCATCACATACGCCATCATTATCGGCATCTTGAAATGTACCCGTACAGTTGCAATTGGCATCATAGACATCATTAATAGTACAGTTATTGCCATCATCGCACGCAGTTCCTGCTGTACAAGTATTATTAGCTGTTTGTTGGCTGTTACTGACGATAGTATTGATTTCGGATAAAGGTTCGTCTCCGCCTGCAAAGACTGTGTGTTCAATGTTTGGATTGTTCAATGCTTGTTGGTAAATCGTGTGTCCATTGATAGCGTATTTCATCTGATTATTTTCTATACTTATTTTGAGATAAGCAATGGTAAATGTATGTGGGTTGGGCGCGGAAAACACTATATTACCATTATTATAGATATCAATGGTATTTTCAGTCATACTGAGGGCATATTCGAGTTGAAGCAAATCTTGGTCGGTTGCTGCTGCATCAATACCTACCCAAGCACGCGGTTGTGTATTATAAACTACGGCTTCTACCCAATGACCGTTTTCAATTACCGTATTGGAGCGAGCTGAAAAAGGATTTTCGGTAGCAATTTTTATAAGTCTTTTATCTGCCGTATTGACATTGGAAGTAGAAGTCCAATTGATGGGATATTCTACATAATTGGTATTGCCGGTGCAATTATTGGGATAGCCTTCTGCATCTAAAGCATAGTTTAACCTATCTAAGTATCTGATAGAATCTAAAAATGCTTCTCCATAAAAATTTACTGCAATACTAATTTCTGAATTGGTGTAACTGGAATTATTGGCAGCACAAAATCTATCTAAGGTATAAGTAGATAACTCATTAATATCCAAATCAACGACTCTCTTGCCAACATAAGAACTTCCTCCATTTCCGTAAGGGGTAAAATGGTGTTTATTAACGAGTAGGGTTTTATTATCCAAGTTCATGCTTTTGGTTATTCGACTATAGGGGTCATCTCCGTGAGTGATAAATAGGCTATCCAATGTAGGCAAGTGTACTATCGCATGACCGCCATTAAAAATATAATAAGCCGGAATATTGAGTAATCGACAAACTCCTTGATGGAAGGATGCTGTACCGTGACAACCGGCAGTAAAATGTGCAAATACATTATCTGACTGTCTTGTAGTTCCATCTATGATTCTTTGTGCAGGTGGTGCTCCCCGGTAATGCCAGTGATTTTCAGCGTTGTCTGCATTGTTGAGTGACCCTGTAGAATGCCTTAAACCTTCTGAATAGTTCAATACATTAGCATAAGTCCTATAGGCACTGGAGGGTTCTATGATATTATTTGGGACATAAAAATTTGTCATCAGATATGCCGGAGGAGCATATAAAGAATATTTGTGAATAGTAGTAAATCCTTGCGTATAATTATTGGCAAAATCATATTTAGGAATTAGCATGGAACTGTAATGTACAATTCCTCTAATATCTTCTGTCGGGTATTGGGTGATACTCCATGAGAAACGGTTATTAATCTCAAAATAAAGAGAAGTCGCCAAATAAGCCAGGTACATGGCTTTAGCATCTTCTATAGTGAGATATTGTCGGATATTAGCATTATTAAGATCGTAATATACATTATCAAAAGGATGGGTAAAGTCCGGGTAATTACCAATGGCTATACCATCGTAGAGATTGTATAATTCTGATTTCATGGCAGCATCCCAATTAGCATATTCTACTGTGATTAAGGGAGATGCCTGCGTACACCAAACGACTTCGCTGGCTACATGTGGGTTGGCATTGAGGAAGTTGTCTATGGGATGTTGTGCATATATCATATTAGGCAAGAGATATACACACAAGATAATAAGTAAGCCTTTCTTAATAAAAAAAATCATAATTCTGTTTAGTTAAAATAATTAGTTTAAACACAGTGATACCTCATCGGTGTATTCTATTTGAATACACTGATAGCGTACTAAGCGATCTTTTGGAAATGGATGTGGAGTGAGGAGAATAGTTGTTTTGAATAAACGCGAGAGAATTTGTGATGGAATACAAATAAATACTCAATACATTGCAAATGAATATGCAATATAGCGGGTATTTCAGCTAAATAGACGGGAATGAAGATGCAAAGTTGCAACTACATATAATATCGGCTTGTGCTTGAATGTTTAAATATATTTTTAGTTAAGGTCTTGGTTTTTAGGCGTTTAAAAATGATAATTGAATCCAGAAATCTATTTGTGATACAGGAAATGGCAAAATGAAACTGTGGAATCGTCGATTTTGACAGCTAAGCGGACTCTATTTTTGCCTCCACCCATCTGGAAAGCTCTATGTAATAACTGGCTCGTATTTTTTCAGCTTCATATAATTCGTTGAGTCCTGCTTTCCAAATTTCAGAAATTTTATTTTGGCTGGATTTTAATAATACTTTTTGAATGAGTTTCAACAGAAGTTTCATATTAGCACCTTGATGTTCTTCCTTTTGCCATTTGCGGCTGAGATTTCTTATTCTCGATTTTAAATAGATAAAGTTTTTCTTATCGTAATGCATCATAATGTCAAGTATTTCGGAGGTGCTATTCCACGGGGAATTCGGTTCGGAAAATACATGATATTGCTTCGACCAGTAATCAAAACGTTCGTAGTTCTTTAGGATAAGGTGTATCAAGACTATGCTTAAAAATATCGCCTGGACTAGATTGGTCAATTTGGGCAAGTGGAGAAGGTCAGGCATGGCTTTAGAGAAGTTTCGTTCTACTTCATAAATTTTATCATATTCTCTACGCAACAGGATAATCATTACTTCCGTGCTATATTTGGTAATATCATAAGATTTTTGGAATGTATCGGTAGATAACTTAAATATGGCAGGGTGTTTTTCTGGTAATTCCAGATATTTTTTAAAGTAGTCAGTTTGTGAATCCGGGACATCTTCACTAGCGGATAAAAATAATAGGTTGTTCCATTCTGCTATGTAAACATTTAAATTCCATTGCTCATAAGGAATTGATTCCCAACTCAATGTCATTTCCTCCAGTGTGGAAATAGTTTTTTTGTATTCTTTTTTTCGATAGTAATGCTGCATTTTTGCCCTCATTACGAGCCGTTTAGCCGTATGAGGTAGCTCGTCCATACGTTTGGCGTACGATTCTATTTCTTGTATAGCTTCCTGATAACTACTGAGTGTCACATCCAAACCATATATAATGATGTTTAAAAGTCCGGTTATTTCATTGATTAACTGATATTGGCCTAAAGCCCACTTAAGTTTTGTACTAATTTCTCTTTGCAACTTTACATAGTCGTAATGATTTAGATGGGTGCTATTCAGCATCTTTTTATTTATTCGATATATCCTTATGAGATAACCATAGTCCTCTTTTTTCAAAGCCACTTCTTCTGCCTTATGTATTTCTCCTAAAGCATGTTCCAGTAATTCGGTGTACAAATAAACGTGGCAGGCTCTAAGGTGTTGTTCTATACTTTCATCATATATCTGTATGCCGCTCAACGATTTTTTTGCTTTCTCTTCAAGAATCTCAACGATTTTATCATGTAAGTAGCTTATTGCAGAGTTTATGTTTTTACCCTCGAATGATTTCCCAAGTTCGGTAAAATTGAGTACTTGTTGTGCATTCAAGTAATCAAATAATTTTAAAAAGTCTTTATTTCTATTATAGCTTTGATTAGCGAGCTTGAAATATCGCTTATCTGATTGCGACATCTTTTTTATCAAATGGAAAACAATCTCAGTCTTTAACCTTTTCTTTGTCTTTTTCATCAGATAAAGGTATGTATTAATCTGTATTTAGTGGGATATACATATTTTGAGTAGATTATTTTGTCTCCGAAAGGACATACCTTGTATTGCAGGGCTGTTAAGTTCTTTTTTAATTAAAATGAAAATTAAAAAATACTTTCATCCGACATCAAATATTTGGTTTTTCATTTTTTATTTTCATTTAAATTTTAATTGAATATACAAATTACTTAGAACTTAACAGCCCTACCTTTTACCGGGTTTAGTGAAAAAAAATAGCCCGAACATACTCCGGGCTGTTATATAAAGTCGAGCTTAGTTATCGCATCCCTCAATAGTTGCCTCGAAATCAGTATTTGTAGGAATAATAGTGCCTGCTTCAAGACTTATAATAGTACCTGCCTTAAACTGTATTTGTTCGCCGGCATTTAAAGGGGCTGAACAGTTGACCTCCGTGCCTGCCTGATAAAGTCCTTGTGAAACAGTACTTGACAAGTCAATATTTTGTGGACAAATATCAATCTCCTCACAAGAACTAATTGAACTGACCGTAGCCGTCAAGCCGACACCGGGATTTCCATCACTATCTTCTATGCAAAGTATTAGTCCGGATGCCGGTCCGGGAATTAGAATTGTTCCATTTGATGTTAAAACCTGATGAGTTTGAGTAAGTCCATTCGCATCAACATATTGTACCGTAACCCGGTCGATATAACGATTGTTCGGATTTCCGCTAAGGACGCTTTCTATTCCGGTTATTGCAAAGGAAATATTATAGTTAAGCGCGGCAAAATTTATATTGGTACAATTCAATGAACCATTCGGCGAAGAGAGTGATATACCGGCAGTTGAAATGTCGGAACAGAAATCTACTCCGCTGCAAACACAATTACTGTCGTAAACATCATTTATGGTAAGAGCGTCTCCATCGTCACAATCTGTTCCGGCAATATTACCGTCGCAGTAATCACAAAAATCAGGAATACCGTCATTGTCGCTGTCTATGGTATCATCACCTCCAGGACAAACATCATTTCCGTCACATACAGAATCATTGTCTGTATCAACATAAGTTCCCACGCAATTGCAAAAATCATCAATACTATCATTCGTAGTACAAGCATCACCGTCATCACAGGGATTACCGGGATCTGGACTACCATTGCACTGATCCAGCGTGTCGCAAATACCATCACCATCAGTGTCAGCAGTTAAAGTTCCTATACAATTACAAAAATTATCATAAACATCTCCATCAGTACAAATATCTCCGTCATCACAGGGGTCTCCGATAGCGCATTCACAATCGTCAGGTATTTCATTAAAATTCGTATCTAAAAAATCATCAAAACCGGGGCATCGGTCGTAGGCATCACATACGGTATCATTATCTGAATCAACGAATGTACCGACACAATTACAGTTGGCATCATAAATATCATTTTCGGTACATGGGCTACCGTCGTCACAACTCTGTCCTATTACCGATTGTGGTACACATGGATTGGTATCATCCGGGTCTAAAGTTGCACACACCCCGTCTTGGTCTTCATCCGCCTGAAGTACTCCCGAACATTGGCAGTATGAATCTATCCTGTCGGCAATTGTACAAGGGTCGCCATCATCACATAGGTTTCCGAAAGTAGGACAAGGGGTACAAGCTGTGAGGCAAGCCGCATTATATACCCTATTTCTAATCAGATTTCCGGGTTGTGTTCCGAATCCTAAATTTAGGTCTATTCCGACAGTATTAAAATGGCAATAACTCATAATAGTACCGCCATTTTGTGGAATAATGGGGTTGTTTGGGTCGTAACAAGAAGAGCCACTTTGAGCACCACAGTCGTCAATCTGCGTATTATTTCCGTTCCAAACACATTGGTGTGTATGTGGGGAGCCTAAGTTATGTCCTATTTCGTGTGCAATTACATTCACTGTCCATGAGTAGGCAGGTACTTGATTGTATGTTGTGTAAATGGAGCTATAAGCTGTTCTTTGATAATTTTCACAAAGTTTATCTACATATCCAAATCCTCCATTTCCGTCAAAACCAATCAAATGAGCCAAGTCTCCATTAAATGATGAATTGCTCATGGCACTATTAAATTGAGTAATGTAAGACAATGAACTTGGACCTGTGTAGGGGTCGGCAGTATCCCATATTAAAATTTGATTGAGTTTAATATTAATGGCTTCGTTGGCATATAATAGTGCGACTTGACTAAAAGCCCCTGTAATGAAATTAAAAGTAGAACTGACACTTCCAAAATGCGTGTAAACATCATTGTCTATCTCAAAATACATTCTGACACAATTATTGGGGTCGGGATTGCTTTTATTAAGGTTGTTGTCTATTTGAGTCTCTGCCATATAGGATATTTCTTCAGCAAAACAAGAAAATTCCGGTATTTCCTGAATCCCGGCTTCATCATACATAATATAATTTTCGGAATCTAATGCCTTGCCTATAGTGAGTGTCTTATCTCCCAAGTCAACTACTGCCGACACTTCATCTTTTTGTACATTAAATACCACCAATGAATTAGGCATGCCCTCCACAACACCTCTGTAATAGACCCCAAAATCTTCCTTAGTGAATTGTTGTTTACCGGAAGAAACTTCTAAAATAAAGTCATCTGTTAATAAGTCTATTTTTTTTAATTTGACTTCGATGGAATTGGCTCCCAAAGATGGAAGATTTAATTTCAATACATCAGAAGATTTACTCTTTTGGTTAATTGTTTTGCAAAAGTCCGGCTCAATATCCAACCATTTGACTTTACCTTTGATGCCTGTGTGTGTTTTTTGTCTTGGAGATTTAGTTTTAACAAAAGGTTTTACGGAATTTATAGTTTCAAATTCAATCGCATGTTTCGCAATTTGATGTGAAGTGGCGTTTTGTGCATATATAGAGTTGAAGGAAAAAAGAAATACAATAATTAAGGACAATAAGTTTTTCATATTCTTGCTTAATTAAAAATTTAATATAAAATATTTGTTGTATGCAAAAAATAACAAAAGAGTATGGTTGAAAATTTTAAGACTTGGTCAATCTATCCGGAAGGCAATTATAATAGATACCTAAGCATAAAGACGAAAAAGGTGCGTCAAAGTTGTGCTTGCCTTAAAACCTACTTGATATTGAATTGGTATATGAGTTTTGGATTTAAAAAACTGATTTTTAGGAATTTATATGTTAGATTAAGAATTTTAATGTGTACTTTTCATAAAGAAAAAGATGAAAAAAAGGGTTAAAACGAGTATATATGAGTGGTGTTTTTAAGCTGATTTTACTTTTGTTTCTACCCACTTGGAGAGCTTTATAAAATGTATGTTTCTTGTTTTTTCGGCTTGATATATTTCCTCAAGTCCTGTTTTCCAAATTTCCGGAGTTTTATTTTGGTTGGATTTTAGTAATGTTTTTTGAATAAGTGACAGCAATACCAGTACATTGGGACTTTCTACTTTTTCTTTTTTCCATTTGCGTTTGAGGTTTTTTATTTTTGACTTTAAATAAGTGTAGTTTTCCAGTTCATAATGCATCATAACTCTAAGCGTTTCGTAGGTGCTGTTCCATACACTATCTTCTGAGTCGGGTAGTTCTTCGTATTGATTCAGCCAATAATCGGCACGTTCATAATTTTGAAGAATCAAATGTATAAGACTCATGCGTAAGAAGATAAGCTGCATCATTTTTCTTAAGGTTGGTAAATATTGGAAATTCCTCAATCCCGTAAGTAGCTCTTGTTCTGTGTCATAAATTTTGTGATATTCTTCATATACCAACATACATATAATCTGAACGCTATACTTAATAATGAAATAAGACCTCTGAAAGGTCTGTGTAGGTCCGTCAAATATAAAAGGATGTCTTTCTGGCAGTTTGATATATCTTCTAAAACACTCATCGAATTTTGAACGTGGAATATTCGGGTTTGAGGATATAACTAACAAATTATTCCATTGTTCTATATAAGCATTCAAATTCCATCTTTCGCAGGGGATGGATGCCCATGATTCTATCATTCGTTCCAACAAGACAATCATCTCCATGTGCTCTTTTCTCAGGTAGTGGTGGTGTATAGTTGCCCTTAATACAGCTTGCTGGCAGGCATGGGGCAAGTCTTCTATATTTGTAGCATATTTTTGTATTTTGTGGAAAGCTGTTAGGTATTCGGGGGTATTCGGAGTTGCCCCAAAGACTATCTTTCTTGTGTTTTTGAATATGTCATTGTTGATTAAGAGTTGTTTGAGTGCTGATTCCAGTTTATCTGAAATCTCTTCTCGCCATTTTTCATATTTATCGTGATTTAAATGAGTCATGTTAAGTATATTTTCATTTAAGCGATATATTCTTATAAGGTAGTCGTAATCACCCAATTGTGTAGCTATTTCTTCGGCTTTGTGTAGCTCTTCCAAAGCATATTCCGGCAAATCAGCGTAAAGATAAACGCTACAAATACTTAAGTGTTGTTCAATATTTTTATGGTAAATCTCTCCTTTATTACTCAATAGTTTTTTGGCTGCTTGCGAAAGTGTATTGATGATTTTGTGGTGTAAATGTTGAATACAGCGACTTGTATTGGTGACATTTTCTTTCTCAAAGAATTTTTTTAAGTCAGCCATGTCAAAATCTTCTCGCGTATTGAGGTAATCAAATAGTTTTAGAAAGTCTTTATCTGTCTTATAAGTTTGGGTGTTAATTTTAAAATACCGCTTATCCGATTGTGACATCTTCTTAATCAATCGAAAGACAATCTCTGCTTTTAATTTCTTTCTGGCTTTCTTCATGTGAATAAAGGTATGTATTAATCTGTAATTTAGTGGGATATACATGTTTTGAGCGTTCTATTTTGTCTCCGAAAGGACATACCTTTTACCGGGTTTAGTGAAAAAAAATAGCCCGAACATACTTTTATGTCCGGGCTATTATACTCGCGTAATTAATCTTTTTTAATCATCAAAATTTCACAAACTTCCCTCT
>JAHDEO010000301.1:2086-9144 GCA_020628725.1 Saprospiraceae bacterium | reverse complement strand
ATAGCGACGTACTTTGGTGATTTCCTCTTTGAGTTTGCTTTTGTTGGTGGCTTGGTTCAGGCTGACCAAGAAATTATCTATGGCTTTAATATGGTCACGAGTGATGTTTACACGACGCTTGCTGACAAAAGATTTGAAAAGCAATGCCTTTGCCATATCTTTTATCTTGTCAAAATCTTCATTGACTTTTGCGTAGCGTGCATCTTTGGATTCGAGGATGCGGTGAATCTCTTTGCGGTATTTGATATAAGTGCTTTCTGCCGTCAGGAAATTTTTGATAAATTCGTCGTTGGCAAATTGTCCGAACTCACCGCCTATCGCCACTAAATTAGCATCCGCCACACGCGACGTGCAGGCATTTGTAGGAGGGCAATTTCCGTCATTAGTATCCACACACTCGCTGTTGTAAACACTGACACCGCCATGCCCGGTAGTTCCGGCGATTGCTGCGGCTATCCAAATATTGCCCTGACTGTCTTCTTCAATTTTTGTGGAGTATTCACTGCCGATACTTGAATTATCACGATTAAAATTGGTGAAGTCCGTACCGTCAAACTTGCTCATACCTGCTTGTGTTGCCAATACAAGTTCTCCGTTGACTTGCTGTATATCGTTTACAAAATAGCTGTTCAAATTAGAATTTTGTGGGGTGTAGGATGTCCATGTAGTACCGTCCAAGCGTACAAGTCCGATAGATGTTGACAGCCCTGCCGCAGGATTAGCAGCGGCTCCTGCCCATAATACATTATCCTCATCAAAATAGATACAAGTGAGTCTAATCTTGTCATTGTCTTCATCAAGGGGGACATCGAAGTATTCTACCCAAGTTTGTGTGCTTCTTTCCCAACGTGCGACTATTTGATCACTGCTTGCCCATATATCACCGTTGCGGTCTTCAGTCACTGCGCTAAACCTTACAAAATCAGATGAGGAAACACTTGGAGGGAAAAGAGAATTATTAGTATCATAAATTGTTATTATACCGTTATTATTATGGATGAGCGCGATTGATGTCGCTAACCAATAGCCTCCATATGAGTCAATTATATAATCGTCAATAAGATTAATAAGTGGAAAACCAAGCGGTACATTAACCTGTATTTGTCCGTTGTAATAGGTATCGCCTGTTTCGATATTAATGAAGCCGATACTCCCGTCAGGGTGGCTGAGGAAGTCTATGACGCTGTAGTCATCCACTTGTGGCAATATAGGAAGAACAGCCGGGTTGAGTTGTGCATCATATTTGAGTACCTGCCCGTCGCTGAGTACCAGCATTTCATTATTTTCGTTTTTGGCAATTTTGACCTCATTACGCTCAAATTCTATGGACAAATCCGCCAATTCATTGAAGCCATTATCGTATTCATAGAGTTTGTCGTCGATGCTGATGATGAAATCGCCGCCGGAGGTTTCTATGAATTTTATTTGTATATTCTCGCTTTCGGTGATGTAGATTTCCGTCCAATTGTTTCCATCAAATTTATAGATGCCGTTTTTTTGAAAAGCAACCCACACCTCACCCGCAGTAGTGTAAATAATGTCTGTTGGTGTCGTAAAAAATCCTACATTAGACAAACCGATGTTATCGGGTGTGTATATTGTCCATGTTGTACCGTCATAAATATTGACTTTGCCTTTGTCGGAAGCCCAGTAAAGGGTTCCGTCCGGTGCGTAGTCTATATGCGACCTTTTAAAAGAAAAGTTAAAACCATCATACTCTGTAAGAACACCGTCTTCCAGTTTTCCGGGTACCCAGCCTGCTGTATAAATGATGCCTTGAGCGTCTTTTTCCATGCCGTAAACAGTGCCATTATCTATTTCCGTCCATGTATTGTTTTCATATTTTAATAATCCTTCTAAAGTACCTGCCCAGAGTGTGCCGTTATTGTCAAATTCCACACAGTAGAGTCGCCCACCGGTCAGGCTTTGGTCAATTGGGAGGTGCTCCCAATCGCTGTTGGACATTCTCGCAGCTCCGTCGTTGCTTGTGCTGGCGAGTCCGTTGTCGTATGTACCAATCCAGATGTTTTGGGTGTCATCTTGGGTAATGTCTTCTACGCGGTGCGAGGGGATGCCGTCTGTTATTAATTGTCTATCAAGGGTTTGTGTAGCGGGGTTGTAAATCACCAATCCTCCTTCTGTGGCGCAATAGAGTTGACCGTCAATCTCTACCATTTGGTGAATGTGTTGGGGTGTGATGAGGTTGACCCAATTTTCTTGAGCAAGACTAAGGCTGGCACTAAATAAAAGCACTAAGAGGATTTGATTTTTCATATTCTTTAATTTTAGTCGTTACGGGTTGCGGGTTTTCGGGTTACGAGTTGCGGGTTGTGTTTGTTAACTCGTAACTCGCAACCCGCAACTCGTCTCATTCCACATAGTAATCAATTAAATCAGTGCATTCTGTCGTATTTCGCTTTCTGTAATATTCGATTCGGCGGTCATTTCCTTCTTCCTGCTGAGCATGTGAATTTTCACACCAAAGTGTGATGTCAAACTTGCGCCCGTCGGCATATTCAAGGTGGTAACTTGTATCGTCCAATTTTTCCCAAGTACCTCCGCCTGTTGGTACGTCGGCGTAGAATGTTTCAAATGTACCGTCCTCCTCAAATGTCAAAAATACTTGCCAATCAAAGGTATTTTGAAACCATTGGTCAGCGGTAATCCATGTTTCGTTATCGACATCCCATTCGACAAGGACTTCTTCTAATACTTCGTTGCGATAGAGTTCCCATTCGCCTACGATTTCATTTATTTCAGGTTCAGGGTCGCATGAGGTAGAACAAAAGAGGCTAAAGAGAATCAAGGTACCAAAAATTACTTTTTTCATTTTATTAAATTTTAAAATTTATGAATTTGTGTTGAATGATTGTTTCTTTGTTACGATTACAAAGGAACAGATCTATTAGCAGGTAAACCAACCTTTATTTGCCAATAAATTAAAAGTCTATTTTAGGTTTTGTTTTTATAAATAATTGATAATAAGTATTTTGTTTTTATTTTTATTGGAGGTTTGTTATTGTTTGTGTTTCTTTTTTGAAGAAAATGAGAGCACATTTGAAAAAAGTCAAACATGCTCTCTAGCTACAGCAATTTTCTCGTTTATAATTTCAATGATTAAAAATTAGTTAGTTGTTCTATTAGCGGCAGATAATTCATTTAGTATCCGTCCGCCTTACAATCACAAAGGAGCAGGTTTTTCATATGGTAAACTAACCAATGTTTTGCTATAAATTAAAAGTCTATTTTGCTATTTTTGTGTTGAAATAGCTTGAAAACAGTGTTTTGTTTGTGAGTTAATTTGGTTTCTATTAATTTTCTGTCGAATTAGAGTGATTGGATATCGGTGATTAGTGACTGGTAATTGGTCTTATAAATCGCTAATTACCAATCACGAGTCACCACAAAATGAAAAAAGCATCCGACACACTCTACCGCTTAATTCACGCTTTGGACAAATCCGAGCAACGCTACTTCACGCTCTTTGCCGAACGGCATCAGATTGGCGAGAACAATAATTATTGGCAATTATTTCAAATCATAAAGAAAAATAAAATCGGGTCGGATAAAGAATTGCAGCCGCATATTCAAGGTGTGGATTTTGTGAAACATTTGCCCGTAGTCAAACATCAATTGACGGATAACCTACTGAAAGCCCTCTCGCAATACGACGAAGCCAACAGCGAAGAACAACAAATCAAACGACAATGTCACAAAGCTTTTATCTTATTGGAAAAGGATTTGCCGGAAATGGCAGAAAAGTATTTAAACAAGGCAGAAAAGAAAGCCCTCGCACAAGAACATTTCCACCTGATGCCTGAAATCATTGAGATTCGTAAGCGGATTATTACAAAAAGATATTACAAAAAAACGGATGCTGATGCGTTAGTGGCTTTGTGTGAGGCGGCTGAAAAATACAGGCATTTACAACAGAATAAAGATGAATATTGGTTGTTGCGGTCGCGTATTTATAAGTTACACTCTTCAAAAGCTGTTGACAGGAAAGTACATGAGCAAGAGGAATTGACCGACCTCCTCAACGCCCCTCAACTAAAAGACGAACAGCAAACGCAGAGTAAAGATGCTCAACTGGATTATCTCCAACTCAATGCGCTTCGTTATTTTATAGAAAAAAATTATCAACAAGCTTTTGAGTATAATCGCCGTTTTTTACGGGTCTTTGATGAGCATCCTTATTTGCTGCTCTTGTATCCGGGGCGTTATCGGGCGATATTGAATAATTATTTGATTGATTGCGTGCAATTGGACAAGGAAAAAGAATTTCGGATAGGCTTGGAACGCCTGTACACATTACCGCAAGATAAGGCATTTAAGAAATTGAAAGACACGGCATTGCAGGTGTTTCGCTTGGGCTATCAATTGGAGATGAATTGGAATATCACTAAGGGCAATTTTGGGGCAAATAGTGAGTTGATACCGCATTTAACGAGTGAATTAAAGCGGTATAAAAAGGCATTGGCAGCACAGCAAATTCTCGTTTTTTATTATTTGATAACTTATTCATTATTTGCAACGGGGCGTTTTGAGGAATGCCTGGATTGGGCAAATAAAATTATTAATGAAACAGATGAAAAGATGCTGGCTGTGATACAAGTTTCTGCACGAATGTTGGAGATATTAGCGCATGTCGAATTGGGGAATGATGAGTATGCCTTGTATGCGATAGAGCGTTTTCGACGTTTTATCCGCAAACAAAAATCACCTTATAACATGGAAAAAGCCTTGCTCACAGGCTTGACTCAATTGCTCAATCAAACACCCGATAAACATCCGAAGATTTACGATAAAATGCTCAAAAATCTATCGGAAATCGAAGAAAGCGGATATTTTAAAGTGAAAGTTTGGGTGCAATCCAAGATTCAAAAGTGTACTTATGAATCAGCTTATGATTAATTTTCAGTAAGTACCAAGACAGAATTAGGTTTAATTAAAATTTTGGAATTATTTTTTTTGCTAATGAGGCAAAAAACGCAGACATAGCCTAAGCTACGGCGAGTATTTTTAACGAAATTAGCGAGAAAAAGAAACCAAAATTAATTAAAGATAATTTTGTCTTGGTACTTAGCCTACGTTACTTATACAAAAAAGTCTTCACCTCACCATCTGCTTTCACATAGCCTCGATACATCCCTGCCGTGTTGAATGGCATAGCAACATTCCCATATTTATCCACAGCAATCACGCCACCTGAACCACCTTTTTCTACCAATTTCTCATTAATCACAGTCCCTGCGGCTTCTTCGAGCGTAGCACCTGCATACTCCATCCGTGCCGAGATGTCGTAAGCTACCATGTAGCGCATAAAATACTCTCCATGTCCCGTGCTTGATACGGCACAGGTTGCATTATTCGCATACGTACCTGCACCGATGATGGGCGAATCGCCGATGCGTCCATAGCGTTTATTGGTCATGCCACCGGTGGAGGTGCCTGCGGCGAGATTACCGTTTTTATCGAGAGCTGCTGCACCCACTGTACCGTATTTATAATCGTCGTCTTCCGAGAGAATAAAGGTTTCGCCCTCTTTTGCCTTCACATTTTGCAGTGCCTCCCAACGTCTTTCAGTGTAAAAATAACTCGTATCTACCAACTCAATGCCTTGCTCGCGTGCGAAGGCATCCGCACCCGCGCCCGTGAGCATGACATGTTTTGATTTTTCCAAAACGGCTCTTGCTGCCTTAATTGGATTTTTTACACGTCGTACACCGCCTATTGCCCCTGCGTTTTGTGTCGCACCATCCATGAAAGAAGCGTCTAATTCATTCCGTTCCTCATTCGTAAATACTGCTCCTTTTCCCGCATTAAATAAAGGTGAATCTTCCATCGGAATAATGGCTGCTTCTACTGCATCTACACTACTGCCGCCCGATTGCAAGACATTATAACCCGCCAACAACGCTTCGCGCAATTTTGCGTGGTATTGTTTTTCAAGTTCGGGCGTCATATTTTCTTTCAAAATCGTACCCGCGCCGCCGTGTATCACGAGCGCGAAGTCCGTCACTTTTTCATTTTCTAACATAAGATTTTTTTCAGCTTGATTGGTAGATGAACAGGCGTTTAGGGAAATTATAATGATGAAAATTAATGCGTATCTCATAGTGTATTTTATTTTTGTATTGTAAAAATAATCATTTGCACGCACAAAAAATAATCTTTCGATAGCGGGGAGACTTTCCTTTAGGAATCGAAGGTGCGCGTGGGCGAATTTCATTTTTATTCACAGAAAATCAAAACACACGTACATCAAGCGATTTTTTTTTCGCATATTTGGTTTTTGGACGTAAAACAAGCATTACAATCGAAATATGTGTAACTTTGAGATGAAATCAATTGACCTGATATAAAAATACAGCAAATGAAAAATTTCACATTAATAGTTGAAGGCAATACGGACAAGATTGTTGTGGAATCTATTTTGGCGGCGGCTAAAATGGACAGTCGGGTTTATGTGCTTGATGGTAAAGGAAAAATTGAGGCAGAGAAATTAGCTCAAAAAATGCTTAAAGAAGGGTATACAGATTTGGGTTTATTGATTGATTTGGATATGATTAATATACCTGATGCTAAAGATTATATTGAGCAGAATAAATTGAAAAATAAGGGTATAGAAATATTTTTTTCGATACCGGAAATTGAATCATGGCTATTTGCAGATATAGATTTAGCATTAAAAAATGCGAAAAATAAAAGTGCAGAAATTGTACTCAAACGTATGGCACTGCCCGAAGAAATACCACATCCCAAATTGAGTGCAAGTTTTATTTTTGAAAATTATAAAGAACCTTATTTTTTGAAAGATATAAATATTTCAAAAGCAGCGTCGCGGTCTCCCTCTTTACATGACTTTCTTCTTAGAATAAGCGATATTTTGAATATTGAGTTAGAACTGCAAGAGCCGATTGCACAAAATATCGACAGAAAAATATTTGTCAATCTGCTGAACGAAACGATAAATAGCGATAAGGTCGTTTTTAAATCCAGCAATGGAGTATATACTACAGAACAAATGATAGAAAATATTAAAAATGAAACAGAAC
>JAHDEO010000301.1:0-2076 GCA_020628725.1 Saprospiraceae bacterium | reverse complement strand
AGCAAAAAGCTTTTTGTCAAAGTATGAAGGGGTTTATACACATATCCCATTTGTCCCCCAAACAGAACTTGGTAAGCAATATACAAGAGATTTGTTGAGAGTAGCGCGTGATTTCCTAATACGAAAAGCAAACAGAAAGTGAATAAGATTGGTTTTGTGACGAACTACGATGAATCTACAAACGCAAATTTCAATATTGCTAAAAATGCTTTGCCCCCGGATTCAATTCATTTACTCTCCACCGATGCTACAAGGGCAAATTTCCTGAACTTGCTGGAGCAGCATACACAATACGATGTATTTGCTTTTTCGCATGGCAATTCCGATAGATTTTACGATGATAATGGGAGTGTAGCCTATTCAGTTGCTGATATACTTTTCACCAACAGAAAAGTTTTTGTTTATGCTTGTTTTACAGCTAATATTTTAGGTAAGAAAGCATCAAATTCAAATTGTGTGTATTGGGGATATACAGGGCAGATAGCTGCTTTGGAGGATGATGTTTTGAGTCAACATATTTTCATCAATATTGTGTCGAATATTCTGATGAATTTTTCGTCAAAAAAAACAAAAGAAGAAATTACAGATTATTTAGACGAACTGAAAATAATGTGTGAAGAAGGGGCAGAACAACTTGATGATTTGTATGAAAAATACCCTAATGTGTCTATATCTGGATACAATACACTAAATGATATTTGGAATAGACTCCGTATTTATTTCAAATCCGAACATATCGTCCTGCATCATCCGAATGCTCAAACAGGTGACTTGTTTGAAAAATAAAATTACACCAAATTGAAAATCCTACATTTCTCCGACACACACCTCGGCTACAACGAACTCGATAAAATCGGCTCAAACGGCATCAATATCCGTGAGCAGGATTTTTATGATTCGTTTATTTATGTGATTGATAAAATACTGGAAATCAAACCGGATGTGGTCGTACATGCGGGCGATTTTTTTCATCGTCCTTCACCGCCCAATCGCCCGATTACAGTGGCTTTGCAGCAACTCAAACGACTGTCGGATGCAGGCATTCCTATCGTTATCATTGCAGGAAATCACGAGACACCGCGCAGCATATACACCGCGCCAATATTGAAGGCTTTTAATACGATTCCGAATGTATACGCTATTTTTGGGCAAGAATATGAGACACACGAATTTGGCGAATTGGTCGTACACGGCTTACCGCATATCAATAATCCGAAAGCACTTGAAGCCGAATTGGATAAGATAGCACCTGTTAAAAATAAGTTCAATATCATCATGTTACACACTGCGTTCGATGGTTACATGACCGATGAATACGGACAGCAGGTTTTTCCTGAAGAACGCCTTAAAATGCTCAATCAATTTGACTACGTAGCTCTCGGACATATCCATAATTTTCAAAAAGTAAAAGGTTTGGAAACGGCTTGGTACTGCGGTTCTACGGAACGGACGAGCGTGTCGCAAATTTCTGAAAAAGTATTTTGTACGCTTGATGTAGAAAAGGGTAAAAAAATCGAACCTACAACTCACGCAATTCCGACCCGAACTTGGTTACGTTTTGATATTAAAAAATGTAAGGATAAAAAAGTCGCTGAAATAGAGGAAGAACTACTCACGCAAGCTAACAAAAATGACCTCGAAGGTGCATTGGTTTTCATAGAATTTGAGAATATCGCACCCATGCAAGCTGTCACGCTCTCGAATAGGCGTGTACACGAATTGCTGCCCGGTTGCTTGGAGATTCAAATCAAAAGAACGACCGAATCGACTGCCGAAAAAGGACGTTTTTCTGATTTTCGGGTGGAGAGCTTGAATGATTTGATTAGTGATTATATTAAAACAGAAGTGGACGACGAGGATAAAGCTGAGAAGCTTATTGATAAAGCAAAATATTATATAGATTTATACGAATCAGGCGACACGTAGCACGGTGCTTCCAGCCCGTGTTCGCGTTAGTTTAGGTCGCTATGTACGAGGCACGGGCTGGAAGCACCGTGCTACGTGTATGCAACTACAACGATGACTTTACACGCATTAAAATTAGAAAATTTCAAACAATACACTGACGAAACGATT
>JAHDEO010000300.1 GCA_020628725.1 Saprospiraceae bacterium | reverse complement strand
GCATTGCGGGTGGAAAGTCGTTATTTTACCGAGTTGTTATTGGGTAAAACGGCGCGAAATATGACCAAAGCTTTTTGGTACGACCTCAACTCCATTCGAAGCGGAAAAAGCCGCCCTAAAGGATACGGTAAATTTCGCCCTCGCAAGATTGGTATCATTGGCGCAGGGATGATGGGGTCGGGCATTGCGTATATCTCGGCTATGAGTGGTTTGGATGTGGTGTTGAAAGATGTCTCCAAACCTGTAGCAGAACGCGGCAAATCTTTTTCCGAAGAATTATTAAAACAAAAAGTCGCCAAAGGACACATCAGCGAAGCTGATGCAAAAAGTGTTTTAGATGGTATAAACGCCACCGAAGTAGCTTCTGATTTTGAGGGCTGCGACTTGATTATTGAGGCGGTTTTTGAGAATCAAAGTCTTAAAGCCAACGTCACCAAAGAAGCCGAACAATACATTGACGAATACTCTATTTTTGCGAGTAACACCTCTACACTTCCGATTACGGGCTTGGCAAAAGCCTCTGTGCGACCCGAAAATTTTATTGGTTTGCACTTCTTTTCGCCTGTCAGTAAAATGAAATTGGTCGAAATCATCGTCGGCGAAAAAACATCAGAAGAAACGCTGGCGCGAGCTTTTGATTTTGTGAAAATGATTCGCAAATTCCCTATTGTGGTGAGTGATAGTCGTGGTTTTTATACCTCGCGGGTCTTTAGCACTTATGTGATGGAAGGCGCGGCGATGTTGCAGGAAGGCTACCCCGCCGCTGCTATTGAAAACGCCGGACTCAAAGCCGGAATGCCCACCGGACCGCTTGCTGTGTCAGATGAAGTCTCGCTTGCCCTATCGCTCGACATACACGAACAAGCCCAAAAAGAGGAAGGTGAAGCCTACAAATCACATCCCGGTATGGCTGTTTTTGAGCAAATGGTACGCACCCACAATCGTCCCGGAAAAGCCAAAGGCGTAGGCTTTTACGAATATCCTGAAGGTGAGAAAAAACATCTGTGGAAGGGCTTGTCGGAGCTTTTTCCCATCTCCAAACCCGATTTTGATTTTACGGAAATGATGGAACGCCTCATGTTCGTGCAAGCCCTTGAGACGGCACGTTGTCTCGAAGAAAAGGTCTTGCACAGTGTAGCTGATGCGAATGTGGGTAGTATTTTCGGTTGGGGTTTTGCACCATTTAAAGGCGGTACTTTGCAGTATATCAATGATTATGGCGTGGCGGAATTTGTAGAACGGTCGAAAGCACTCGCGGCGGAGTTTGGGGAGCGATTTGAGCCGCCTGCGCTATTGGTGGAGATGGCGGAGAAGGGAGAGACGTTTGATTAACCCCACTCAATTCCGTAAATAAACCACCTCATGCACTTCATCCCGTTGCGGCACATCCAACATCCGCATCATCCGATAAATCGCTTCATCTTTGATTTCACCTTTTCGGCGTTGAAAGAGATTTGTTGTGCTTGTTTCGATATAAGCGATTTTGAATTTGGGATTGTAGGGGAGTAAAATACGAATCAATTTACCGCGAATATCTTTAGTCAAATTCGTGCTGTTCCAGACGAAACTTTGTTGTTTTCTGCAATATGCCTTGGCTTGTTCGTAAGCGAGTTGTACGATTCTGCCTTGTTGTTTTTTGTCGCCGTGTTTGACGCCATGCGCTTCGCGCAAATCATCCAATGACACCACAGGCAAATCCAATTCGCGTACATAGGTATCCTTCCCGCTACCTGCAATTCCGCACATCATGACGACCTCAAATTGCGTATCATCATAAATTTCGGCGGGATATTCTGCATTAGTTTGAAAGAATTTAAAGCGACTATGTGAGTTATGAAATACCTTTTCAACTTCCAAACATTCGCTCTCTTCACAAAATTCTTTAAACAAATCCACCTGCATCAACATCTCCTCTTGGTCTTTGCAAATACGCCCCAACATATCCGCTTTCGCCAACATATGAAGCAAACGATTATCCAATCGAAGGCTCGCAGCAGCCGCTTTTTTTAGTGGATTATTTTTCTCCAACAACCACACCGGAAGCCCATGCAAACGCACCAACGAGCAAATCAATTCGCGCTGCTCAAAATCATTATCCCATAGGATTTCTCTTGCCATTTTTTCGCCGACGAGGGCATGTCGGGGCGAGCGAATCTGACCGTTTTCAATGATAGTACACTTGGGTTTGGCGATGTCGTGGAGTAGTGCGGAATAGAAAAGGTTAGCTTGCTGTTCTTGGTTTAGTGATTTGTATTCAGAGAGTTGTAGGAGTTCTTCGATGACCATTTTTGTATGGGTATATACGTCACCCTCTGCATGAAACTCCGGCTCCTGCATACATTCCTTCAAAGGCTGCATCCACTCAATTTGTTTGATTGCTGACCAGTTGGGTTCACCGTCAGGCAGGATTAAATTCGAACCAGAGTTTTGCCCTTTTCCAGTTTTTTGTCCAATGTTCATCTGTTTTAACATGATTCGCTCTGACGTATTTTATGACGTTATATTTGAAATCTTCGGTGTCGAAAGCCGCCGCATTGCGACAGACAAAACCCTCACATTCGCCGCCCATCTGACTGCCTTCGTCCACACCTTTCAATATCAATTCTTCTATTTCTTTTTCGGAAAAATGCCCGCGCTCATACACCGGAACCGTCGGTAAATCCAATAATCCGGCATAGAAAACGACTTCATCCCACGACAAAAAGGTATCTCCATCACGCACCGCAAATACATAAAAATGATGGTGCAAATTCGTGTATTCAATGCTGTGCAGTCCGTACAAATTTTCTCCAAAAATCTCTAAATCGCCTAGTTCATCTTTCACCATTTCCCAAATTTCCCAAGCATTTCGCGCCCAGGGGTTGCGTGTAGGTGCGCCATGTGAACGCGCATATACACCATTGGATTTCAGACAGTTATTTTCTCCGTCGAGTTTTTCTGTAATGATAATTTCGTGTTGGAGAATACCCTGCCAGTCCGATACGATACGGTCGTCGGAAGTCGTTCCGGGAGAGAACGGGAAGTGATAGGTGCGATTGTATTTTCGGCTTTGCATAACGGGGAGACTAACGACTTTCGCGCTGAATTAGTTCCCTGTTTTCAAAGAAAAAGTAACACAGGCTTCCAGCCTGCACCGGATTTGCAGTGACGAACTTTAAGCGCAAAATCTAACGAAATTGCAGGCTGAAAGCCTGTATTACTTTACAAACAAAAAATATTCGTTATCTTTGATTGACATAAAATACTCTTTGTCATTTCTTTAAATAAAAACATTATGGCAACATATAATTTAAAAATTAACGGACAAAAAAGGGAGGTTGATGTCGCCCCTGACACACCCATGCTCTGGGTATTACGCGACCACTTGAATATGCCCGGCACCAAATACGGTTGCGGCGTGGCTCAATGCGGTGCCTGCACCATTCATCTCGACGGAAATGCTATGCGCTCCTGTATGTTACCCGTTTCTGCGATTGGCGATAAAGCCATTACGACCATCGAAGGTTTATCTGAAAACGGTGATCACCCTGTTCAAAAAGCGTGGCTGGAGCATGACGTAGCTCAATGCGGCTACTGCCAAGCCGGACAAATTATGAGTGCAGCTTCATTGCTCAACAACATTCCTAATCCGACAGATTCAGATATTGAAGCCGCCATGCATGGTAATATTTGTCGTTGTGGAACTTACGGTCGCATCAAAGCCGCTGTTAAAACGGCTGTGAAATTATCTTAATTTTGAATGATGCTAAAAGCATTACATGTATTCAAAATTCTTTCATTCAAAATTCAAAATTAAATAATATGTCTATTATAAAAACATCTATCGGCAGACGTTCATTTTTGAAATCGTCCGCAATTGCGGGGGGAGGTATGATGTTGGGGTTTAGTTGGTTAGCGTCTTGTCAATCTTCCAAAACGAAAGAAGAAATTCTCGCCATGCCCAAGGAATGGTTTGAGATGAATTCATACTTGAAAATCGGCGATAATGGTGTCGTGACGATGTTCACACCTAATCCTGAATTTGGTCAAAATATCCGTACATCCATGCCGATGCTGATTGCAGAGGAATTGGATATAGATTGGAAAAAAGTCATCGTTGAGCAAGCACCTTATCATGCTGAAAATTACGGCTTCCAGTTATCCGGCGGAAGTTTGGGCATCAAAAATCGTTGGGAACCGCTTCGGATGGCGGGTGCTACTGCCCGACAGATGTTGTGCGAAGCGGCGGCGCAAGTGTGGGAAGTTCCCGTAGAAGAAATTACTACGAATGAAGGCATTTTACACCATAAAAAAAGTGGAAAATCAGCGGGTTATGGAGAAATGGCATCGGCAGCCGCAGCGATTCCCGTACCGGAAGAAGTCCAATTGAAAGAGGTCAAAGATTTCAAAATCATCGGCAAATCACACAAAAATGTGGACGGCAAAAGCATCGTCACAGGCAAGCCGATGTTTGGGATTGATTATCACAAAGAAGGCATGTTAATCGCTATGATAGCGCATCCGCCCGCCTTCGGAATGACCCTCAAATCAGTGGATGCCGCTTCCGTAAAATCCATGCCCGGTATCAAAGACGTAGTGACGATTAAATGCTACAAAGAAGGTGTCCAAAAACCAATCACCGATACCAATGCCTTCCCCGAAGTGGTGGCGATAGTCGGCAACTCGACATGGGAGGTCATGCAAGCCAAAAAACAACTAAAAGTGGAATGGAAACCCACGCCAGCCAAATCCGAAAAGTTCAGGGGTTTTAGAGGAGATATAGAAACCATTAATACGCCGGCAGGCTTGGAATCTTCCGATAAACATAAGTCACAAATGGCAGCCCTCGCCGCCAAACCCGGCAAGGTAGTCCGTAAAGACGGCAAGCCCGAAGCCGCCTTCAAAAATGCTGCGAAAGTGATTGAACGCAGCTATTCCGCACCGTTTTTGGCGCATAATTGTATGGAACCAATCAACACCTTTGCACACGTACAAGGCGATAAAGTGCAAATAGCCACAACTCAACAAGCACCGAGTTTGATTGTACCTACGCTGTCGGCGAGTCTGGGTATTCCGGCGGAAAATATTGAAATAGAAATGATGCGTATGGGCGGCGGATTTGGTCGTCGGGCGTATGGGCATTATGCGATTGAGGCGGCTTTGATTTCTAAGGAGGTCGGTGCGCCGATCAAGTTGATATATACCCGCGAAGATGATATGACCAATGGCATTTATCGCCCGACGTATCAGGCGACTTACCGCGCTGCTTTCGATGAGGACAACAACCTGACGGCACTGCACATCAAAGCCGGAGGCATCCCTGAAAGTCCGCTGTTTGCCAACCGTTTTCCGGCGGGTGCGATTGATAATTATTTGGCGGAAGAATGGGCGATTGATTCCAATATTACGATTGGTGCTTTTCGTGCGCCGCGCTCCAATTTTATTGCGGGGGCAGAGCAATCTTTCTTAGATGAAATCGCGGAAGAAATGGGCAAAGACCCTATCGAATTTCGATTGGAACTCTTGAAACGCGCCAAAGAAAATCCGGTAGGCGAGGAAAATGATTATGATGCAGAACGCTATGCGGGGGTCTTGGAATTGGTGAGAGAAAAATCCGGTTGGGGGCGCAATCAGGCGAATGTGCATCGGGGTGTTTCGGCTTATTTTTGCCATAGTACGTATGCGGCACATGTGATGGATATGACGTTGGAAGACGATAAACCCGTTGTGCGAAAAGTGACGACGGCTATTGATTGCGGCATTGTGGTGAATCCCGATGCAGCCGTCAATATGGCAGAAGGTGCCATCACGGACGGCGTAGGCAATGCCTTTTTCGGAGAATTAACCTTCAAAGACGGCGTTCCTACGAAGAAAAATTTTGATACCTATCGCATGATTAGAATGAGCGAAGCACCGAAGGAAATTGATGTGCATTTTGTACAAAATGAAATCAAACCAACGGGTATGGGCGAACCGCCTTTCCCGCCGATTTTTGGGGCTGTCGCCAATGCGATGTATAAAGCCACCGGCAAGCGGCAGTATGATCAGCCGTTTCTTGGGGAGAAGGAGGTGCTTGGGTGATTTTGGCTTGGAAAATATTTGAAGAAGTGCCAAATTCCTGACTTTTGGGGTTTGGTGCTTTTTTTTGGGGGTGTTGAGAACGGTCTGCATAAATGGCGTGTGCCCCGCATAGGGCACATGAACATTTTATGCTTTGTGTGTGCCTCGAATGGGCATCGAAGATGACCATTCATTTAGTTATCGTAGTAAAGATACTAAATAGTGGTTGTATTCTTTCTTTTTGAGATCAAAAGAAACTCTTGGGAGATGGAAGTTCTCCTTACGCTTAGGTAAATGGGCGTATAGCAAGTCGCAAGGGCGTTTCGGGTGACCGATGGTCTGAAGTAAGCGAGACTGCAAAGGTCTGAACGGACGAACAGAAACTACATAAGAGGCATGGATAAGGGGTCAAGATGGCACAACATATCGAAGGCTGATTTACCGCATACTTTATCCATGTAGATGTAGCCGCGTTAGACCGAAAGAGGATGCACCTTACCGAGGGAGGTCTTGATTCTTTTTTTATGAGGAATTGAGAAGTCAGCAGAGGTCATAGTACCTGAGTGGAAACGAGCCGATTATAGGGTCGGAGGACTCACGAAAGGGGAAGGGCTGAACGATAGACTGCCTGAGTACAACCACATTACTCTCTGATTGCCATGGGTGGATACCCTTAGATGATTGGGCGAGTATGAAAAGAAAGGGCGAGGGAGTAGCTCGTGTAAAGAGGGGCTATTACTGTCTGTCGAACCGCCGAGTACGTGAACCGTACGCTCGGTGGTGTGAGAGGGCTGCGGTGGGCTACGGCTCACCGTTCCCTACTCGATTCTGCTCCGTTTTCTTTTTTAATCTTCTGTATTCCATACCATTTTCCCAAAGTCAATATCGAATTCCATGCCTCCTTCTTTTCTTTGATATTTAGTTTTAAACTGGCCTAAAGCAGATTGGAATTGAACCAATACCAATACTGCATCGCTATTAGAAGGTAATGTTTCTTCATCAAGAAGTTCAAGAAATTCTACCGACGGTTCATTTCTTAATATTGACTTAAATTTGGACAGAATTTTATTGATTGCTTTTGCTTTAAACTCATTCAAAAATCCGTCTTGCTTCTTTTTTGATAATTCTTTTATTTCTTTAAGAACAGCGAGTAACATAGGGTAAGCAGTTTCAAACTGGATTATTTCCTCTTTTGAAGGTAATGTTGTTTTACTCATATTATTTTTCTTTAATTTTCTTAGGCATTACGGTTTTTATTTTTGATTTTTCTCCTTTGATAACCCAATACCACTTCCCAAAATCTTGATATACATTATCTGCTCTTAGTTTTTCAAAGCAGCTTAAATATTGTGTAAGCATCATAGCCGCATCACTATTAGTAGGCATATCATCATTATCAAACACTTCAAAGTCGGGAAAAGGTTTATACTTATCTCCAAGTAATTTATTTGCCTCAACTAAAATTTGATTTACAAATTTTAGCTTAAAGTTATTCAAAGCATCATTCTGAGATTTTTTGGACAATACACTAATTTCATTGTGCAAACCTTCCAATTGAGCTTGAACTTTTTCGAAGGTATCAACTTCTTTTTTTGTCATATTTTTATATAGTTATGATGGCAAGAGCCTTGTAAATTGTATATATTTCCTCTTGATTACTTCGATGGGTAATCTTTGTTTACTTTCATAGACCTGACACATCATTTGTAAATCTTCATCGCTTAGAATAAGAATACATTTCCTTTGTCCAGCCCATAAATCAATTGTGTTCCTGATTACTTTTTTAGGTGGTTTGTTGCGAGTAAATATTATCCCAAATCTACCAAAACTATCCTTCAAATATCTATTCAATTGATTTACATGACTATTTTGTACTTCCTTGACATTTTTCAGTTCTATAACAATTTGACGACAATCATAATCATTATATATTTCCTTTAAAAAATCGAAAGAAGTATTGTTGTAAAAAATCAAATCCCTAATCAAAACGCCACTATCTGTTCTGCTTTGTTCTTGGGCGAAATCCAAATCAGGGTAAAACAAAGATGCTAACAAAGGACATAGATTATTCTCATAAGCAACATCAGCATTATTAGTTTTACCTGTGGGTAGCTTTAGAATCGTATTCAATTTCCTTTTAGATGAAAGAACAGGAATTTGTTTAAATAATGGGTCGTTTACACAATCCTCTTGTCTTTTTTCTTTGATTTTTACATAGGATTGTATCATGTCATAATTATGCCTATTGAAATTGAGAATTTTGACACGTTCCTTTAATTTAACTTCTGCCTCTTTTATGTAATGGTCCTGAAAAAAATTGTCATAATTTATGAAAGTTGAATAGCGTAGCCACCTTTTGGGAATTAGCAAAATAGGTCTTTTATCATTTGGATTTATTGGAAGGTGGACGTCTTCATCTATAAACTTCCCTTTTTTCATATCAAATAAAGGCATACTGACTTTATCTATAGGAATTCCGTTTTTTTCGCATTGGTCTATTGTATAATCAATAAGAAAGGATTTAATGAAATTTGCTGTTATGTCACTTATTCTATCCTCTGCAATATTGTCAATGAATAATTGAATCTCTTCAAAATGGATAAATCCACTTTTATTAATCTGTGGAATATCTTTAAAAAGAGATAATATTTCAACTGCTTTTTTTTCTCCTATTCTTTTTCCACGTTTTGTTTTTGAGTTCCCCAATCCAATTTCATCACATTCTGAAAGGTTGATTAACTGTTCAATCGAATCATTATTCCCTTTCAAGAATTGTTCGCCAATATAATTAAAGGAATTTATTACCGATAAATGAAGACTATTATCTTGTTGCGAAGGTGATTTTCACAAGAGGAATGGGTCGATGTACAATGGTATATCCTCATCAAGGAAAGGAATAGCAAAATCTACATCTTCCTGTTTGAAAGGAAGACTGTGAAAATCATTTAGTCTTGGACGGATTATTGCCATTTTCGGTTTTTATTTTTTTTAATGGAGCAGAACTTCAAAATACACGCAATATTGCGCTTTTACCCCCAAATATCGAAATATCGCGCAATAAACTTGCGTATATTTTCAATATCCATACAAAAAGAAGGAAAATGAGTC
>JAHDEO010000299.1 GCA_020628725.1 Saprospiraceae bacterium | reverse complement strand
ATAAGATATTCTCGTTGCGGAAATATTATTTCTTCATCTGGTAAAGGATATGTTGTAGGTAAATCAATTGGTGCTCCCATTCCTATAATAACTGAGATTATATGGTGTATATCAAGGTCAAACAAGCCATTTTCCATTGGTGTTCCTTCGATAACAATACACATCGACTCACCATTCTCAATCGTACAATCAGGCGGATTACACATGGTATTCAGTCCGATAGGCAACCCATCAATATCGGCAATCTGTAAGGAATCTATATAGGCGATTATTTCTGTTCCGTTGAACGTTGTAGAGACAGAATCATGCAAATATAGTTGAAATGTAGTCGAATAGTGATTGCCTACACAGCCTTCGGGTATAGAAGATACGGGAGAGTTAAGTGTATCCGCTTCGGGAAAAATTCCCATGACACTGTAATCGGCTTGAGGAATAATGACACCAGAAGGTTCACAAACTTGCCCGTACATGAGATTTGTGAGTGTTATTAACAAGAATATCGAAAATATGAAAAAGGTCTTTTTCATGGTTGTATATTTATTTGGTTATGAATTATTTATCTCAAAGATAAATAAAAACGGAATTATCCATTAAGGGATGGTGACAAAATATTATATGACCTCGTTAGAGGTCGAATGTTGGTAGAGTTTTTAATAAAAATACAGCAAGCGAGCCTTTAGGTCTTGGATTCCGACGAATGACGGAGTTCGCAATATTGAGTACCTAAAGGCACTCAGAACGAATTTTTACTCCCAAAAAGCTACCGATATTTTGCACTTAACAGTGCATCAATTCTGAATAAAAAAGCGTCCAATTCATTTGAATTGAACGCTTATAATATCTAAAATAAAGAATTATTCATTCTTAATTTTCCATTCTCAATTACTTAGAAACAATCATGCGCTTAGTCACGACATCATTTCCTTGACCAACAGAGTAGAAGTACATACCTGAATTGAGGTCTGAACCATCAAATTCAAAAATATTCTGTCCTGCTGAAAGGGTCAATACTTGGCTATGTACCATTTCACCAATCAAGCTGAATACTTTGAAATCAAACTCGCCTGATTCTTTAGAATCAATGGTGATGTTAGTTATTCTGCTAAATGGATTTGGTACATTTTGTTGTACACCAAGAACGCCTTCTTGTGCATCATTTACACTGACACTACAAGCTGCTTCGGCTGCTCCTTCCTCAAATACAGTGATTACATACTGCCCGGGGAAGATTTCGATAGCATCGCCCGGTTGTGCTGGGAAGTTTACAGGAAGTGTAAGTTCTGCACCGATGCTTGCAACTACAGTTGTTGCTACAATAGGTTCGAAAACACCGGCTTCGGTAGGCGTACCGCTAAAAAGTACGCACCCTGTGGTGTTTTGCAAGAAAGCACAATCCGGTGGATCACAAGCATAAGTGATACCCGCAGGTAAACCTGTAATATCATTGACCGTAACAGACAATAAAGCTGCATCTACAGGAACACCGTTGAATACTGTAGAAAGTGAGTCAGGTACTACCGCAGTAAATAATTGCTCATACTCAACATTGACACAACCCGGATTGAGTGAAGAAGTAGCACTACCAATCGGGTCAGGCAAAGGATAAACACCTGCCGTAGAATCGGCGAACATTGGGTCAGGCATACAGTTCTGCGCTTGAACATTCAAACTGACCGCAAATACTAATGTAGAAATTGCAAGTAATAGTTTTTTCATATTCTATTTTGATTAAAAAACGATTATAGCGTTCTATGTTCTTGTTCCGTTGTTCCGTGTTTATAAGTACTCATCAAATCAACACAAAAAAACTATTAGATGGAATGAGTGAATTGAAATAACTGACAATTTTCCCCTTATCAACATATTTCTGCTGCAACATAGTACGAAGAACAAAGTACAGAGAACACAAAATAAATTTGTCCGTACGAAGGTAGAATTTTTTTACGATGCTCAAAAACGAAAATAAATAATTTTCTTTTTGATGACATTGGAATTGCAGTTGGTCGTCGATGGTCAATAGTCGATGGTCCATAGTTGATATCCCATAGAAAACCTGCAATTTACATAAGAAAAAAAACCTCTACTGGTTCAAGACGTAAGTTTCGGATAGTTTAGACGAAGTTATTTTTTGTCTGAATGAGGTAGAGGTTCGTGACTTTAGCCGAGCTAAACGAGCGGTTCTCTAACGAAATTCAGGCGAAAAAGAACGAAGTAAAAACTGTCTGAAACTTATGTCTTGAACCACTAATCTATTAGCTCTGACCTCATTAACTATGACAACTTGTTTTCAACTATGGACTACGGACTATCAAGTATCGACTGATAGAATGTTACACTTTTATATTGGATGAGAACTAAGCGATTGCTTCACAAAATCAAAATAAAACTTGCATTATCCATAAAAAAACTAACTTTGCAGCGAATTAATATTTGTTTACAGAATAAAAAACTGTTTGGTATTATGATGTTTTGATTGGTAGAAATATTTTTTTTCAAAACGAAAAAACAACACATAACAATTTAACAATCAAGCAATTCAACAATCCGACAATATTCACTAAAATCACAAAACTATGAGTAATCAGACTATAAAGACCTTGATAATTATGCTTTTCGTGTCTCTCCTTGCACTGCCAATGATAGCACAAAAAGCAACACTCAAAGGCAAACTGACTAACGAAGATGATGGAACTACACTTCCATTTGCTACCATCAACATCAATGACGGCGAAACAGGTGCGACAACCGATTTTGACGGTAATTACGAAATTCAACTGGATGCAGGTACGTATAATGTAACTTACGAATACATCGGTTTGACCGCCAAAACACAACAAATTACCCTTGCCGCAGGTGAAACGAAAGATATGAGCGTAGGGCTTACTGAAAGCGCAGAATTATTGGAGCAAGTCGTGGTCACGGGAACAAAATCAGGCGTGAAAATCGGTGAATCTACCGTATCCATTGCTGTGGTAAAACCTGATTTATTAAACAATACCAACTCTGATTCTGACGAAATCGTACAAAAAGTACCCGGCGTGAGCGTGATTGACGGTCAGGCAAATATACGTGGTGGCTCAGGCTATTCGTATGGGGCAGGTAGTCGTGTATTATTATTGGTAGATGACCTTCCTTTCCTCGCAGGTGACGCGGGTTTTCCAAACTGGAGCGATATTCCAATTGAAAATGCAGGACAGGTTGAGGTACTCAAAGGCGCGGCTTCGTCGCTCTATGGTTCGTCTGCGATGAACGGTATTATCAATTTCAAAACAGCTTACCCAACGAGTGAATCTTATACAAGAGTATCGTTATACAATGTCAATTATTTCCCACCGCGCACCGAATCTATCATCAATGATGAAGGTACAGAAGTAGACCTCGACCGCCAATGGTGGGACAATGACGACAGCCGCCGCGATGTTCTTTTTGAAGGCGACAGCACAACGCTCAATAAGCCCGGTGACAGAGGTGTTCAGTTTGCTCACCGCCAGAAATTTGGTAAATTTGACTTGGTTGTAGGTGGCGTTTTGTATGACAATTATGGCTTCCGCCAATTTAGCCGCGACCGCAAAGCGCGTTTGAATTTTAATACTCGTTACCGTATCACAGATAAATTTTCGGTAGGTGTTAATGGTAATATCAATCGCGGTAGCAGCGTATCTTATTTCCTCTGGCAAGACCCGGACAATGGTGCTTTTGAATCTTTCCAACGATTAACAGAACCACTATACAGCCTTGCTACACTTGTAAATTTCAACCCTGAATTCAATACAACGACACCGAGTCAAACCTTCCGTTATAATATCGACCCTTTCCTTACGATTTTTGATGAAAAGGGTAATCGTCACAAAATATTGAGCCGTTACTACCATATCGAAAATGATAATGGTAACAATCAAAGTAACTTTTCAGATTTGTTATACGGTGAATATCAATTTCAAAGAGAATTTAAAGAGTCAGGTATCAATCTCGTAGCGGGTGCATTGGGTCAGGTAACTTATTCTGAAGCGCAGCTATATGGTAATTCCAAGTACAGCAGCTCAAATATAGGTGCATACGCGCAGATAGATAAAAGATTTGCAGATAAATTAACGCTTTCATTGGGTGGACGTTATGAAATGAATACTATCAATAGCCCGGAAATTATCAACAGTAGCGAATCTTGCCACGAAGGAGGTCGAATCGACAATCCTGAGCCTACATCTCGCGAAGCTAAACCTGTATTCCGCGCAGGTCTCAATTACCAACCTGCTGAGTACACTTATCTCCGTGCATCTTGGGGACAGGGCTACCGCTTCCCGACTATCGCAGAGCGTTATGTCTCAACCAGCGTAGGTGATTTATTATTTATTTGTCCTAATCCTTCTTTGCAATCTGAAACGGGTTGGTCAGCAGAAATTGGTGCGCGTCAAGGCGTTAAGATTTCTTCGTGGCAAGGTTTTGTTGATTTATCTTATTTCTGGACGGAGTATCAGGATATGATGGAATTTACCTTCGGTGGACCTGATGCTGATGGGACTGTGAATGGCTTCCAATCCGGTAATATTGACGATACACGTATTCGCGGTGCGGAAATCAGTTTCCTCGGTCAAGGTGAATTATTTGGTGTACCGACGAATCTCATCGCGGGTTATACTTACATCGATCCACAATACCAAAACTTCGATGCACAGACTGCTGCAAACTCTACTTCTAATGAGAATATTCTCAAATATCGTTTCAGACATACAGCGAAGTTGGATATTGAATCCACGTTCAAAAAGAAATTATCTATCGGTGCATCCCTCCAATACAATAGCAAAATGGAGGCATTGGATATTTATTTCTATGATTTAGGTAAATTCTTATTGGCTGATTTTGAAGACCTTATCAATACTATCCAACCTAATGGTCAGGGTTTCGACGAATTAGCGGGCGATATTCTTGGTATCAAAGCATTCCGCGATAGAAAAGATGGTGGTACAGCGGTACTGGATTTCCGTGTAGCATATAATATTTCTGAAGTAGCAAAAATTTCGTTCATTCTGAAAAATGCTACGAATCAGGTATACACCCTACGTCCTGCACTCATGGAAGCACCTATGAACCTCACGGTTCGTGCAGATGTGACTTTGAGAGGAAAAGCGAAAAACTAACGAGTTGCGGGTTACGAGTTGCGGGTTACGAGTTATTTTACTCGTTACTCGTAACTCGATTCTCGCTACTCAAAAATCTAATATAATCCACCTCAAAATCAAACGCACCCGCCCTTTTTTCATTCGTGATAAATCCCAAACGAATCATCTGCGCCAAACTTTCTTTATCCAAATATTCTCCGGTCGGACGACCAACTTGATATTGAGCAATATCGGTGAGCTTAATCGTGGCAACCGCCCATTTACCATTGGTAGGTTTTAGATTCACTTTATAATTGGGCAAATACCAAACGCGGTGTTTATTCAGTGTGAAACCAACGCTGTAATCAGTTGATTTATATCGAATTTCAACCGTTGTGAACGACGATAAATCCATCGCTTGATAAGGGCTTCGCATAGAACTAAATCCACCATTATTTTCTAGCGAAACAAATCCCTGAAATTGAAGGTAGTCATCATACAACGTCCCCTCCCCTTGCGATAGACCGCCCATTACACCATCATCTACAATTTGCCAATCTATACCGTCTCCCTCTGCACCAAAATCAATCATGTAGCTGTTTTGTGCAGGAGCAGTATTGGAAAGCATCATTAACGTGAACAAAATGAGTATATTTTTCATGGTAAAAACGTAGCGCGGACTTCCAGTCCGCGATGAGAAAGATAAGTACAACAAAAAATTACCTCATTGTTTCACAACAGAATTATAATATTTTCTTGACTGATTATAATGTACTGACAATCAAAAAGAAAACCTATAAGGTTTTCAAAACCTTATAGGTTTATTATATCTAAAAAGATACAAAATTTCATCACCCCGCGCTTTTGCGATGAAAGAACTCGCGTTACAGAGCAATCAGTGCTACCAACAAATGTTCAGGAATATTAAAAGCATTCACCAAGCAATTCGCACTCGTACGAAGATCGGCGCACAACTTATCCACCATGCGTGATACAGCTTCCGTTTTATCCGGTTTCATGTATCCTTTTTCGAGATACCAACCTTTGTGCTGCTCAATCGTATGTAGCGCGTACAAGTCGCAGAGTTTATCGAGAATATTTTTTAATTCTAAATCCTCCACTTGCTCAAACATTGCTGCAAATTGCTCCACGACCACCCGTTCCGCATGTGCATGACCGAGCGCAATCATATCATTTTGACAACGAATAAAGGCATCGTAAGGATCCATACCCATCTTACGATTTCGGCGGATGCGCTGCCCCAAATCCATTACCATTCTACGTTCTCTTTTCTTGAATAAATCAACGTGATATGGCGTATCGACCAAATGCTCTTCCCCTGTATTTCGACTATCATTAAACGGCGACATCGATTCCACATATTGCTTGCTGAAATTGATAAATAATTCCCAGAAATTCGTGTTTTCAAACTCCTCTTTTAAGTCCGTCAACAAGCCTTTCGCCACCAATTGCATCAGCACCGTATTGTCTCCTTCAAATGTGGTGAAAATATCCGTATCTGCCTTCATATCAGCGAATTGATTCTCCGCCAAATAACCTTTTCCACCGCAGGCTTCGCGGCACATTTGTAAGGTATGAGTCGTATTCCAAGTGCTATATGATTTGAGGGCAGCGGCGAGCGTTTCTATCTCGCGGCTATCTTCTTCTGTGCGGTTGGCAAAGCGTTTTAGCAAGTATTTATGTGCTGCATCAAGCGCGTAGGCTTTCGCTAATAATGGCATCAATCGACGTTGATGTGAAGGGTAGTCGAGCAAGAGCGTTTCTGCCTCATTTTCCGGTCCGAATTGACGGCGTTTGAGCGCATGTTTTATGGCAATCGCCAAGCCCTTTTTCGCGGCACTCAATCCTGCCATCGGCACACATACGCGCCCGCCTACGAGCGTTCCGAGCATTGTAAAAAATCGTCGCGCCAGACTTCCAATCGGACTATCGTAATTGCCCGCCGCATCCACATCACCAAAGCGATTCAACAGATTTTCGCGCGGCACACGCACATTCGTAAACCAAATTCGTCCATTATCCACACCATTCAAGCCAACTTTGTAGCCGCAATCTTCTACGCGAATACCCGGCAGCGTCTCATGCGCCTCATTGCGAAGCGGCACTAAAAAAGCGTGTACGCCGTGATTATCGCCATTCGTGATGAGTTGAGCAAATACCGTCGCCATTTTGCCATGCAAGGCATTTCCGATGTATTCTTTTCCGGCATTTTCATTGGGTGTATGAATGATAAATTCCTGATTAGTAGGGTCGTAAGTCGCAGTAGTTTCAAGTTGACGGACGTTGGAACCGTGTCCTGTTTCGGTCATCGCAAAGCAGCCGGGCAGGTCGAGCGTTCCTACATCTGTCAAATATTTATCGTAATGTTTCTGCGTTCCCAATCCCAAAATACTGCCGCCAAACAAACCAAATTGCACCCCGAATTTGATACACAAACTAATGTCGTGATAGCCCATTGTCTCAAAAACAGCCGCATATTCAGCAATGTCATTACTACCACCATTCGCCTCAGGATAGGAAATTGCCCCAAGTCCTTGCGCTGCCATCATTTTGCACCATTTCAAAGTCTGCTCACGATGTTCTTCTTTATCTTTTATAATGCGTAATTGAAATTCCGGATCGGCAAATAACTGACGGACGCGGTTTTTGATGTCGGCATGTTCACCATCGAGCAGACGCGCCATTTCTTTATGGTCGAAGCAAGGTGTTTCGTCCAATTCCGAAGCCTTTTTGCGTTGCTCTTCCGAGAGAATATTGCGGTAGTCCTTTAGGTTGACATAACCCAATGCCAACTCAATTTCTTCCATCGCCATACGTGCCGGAGGTGTGTTCCAATTCGTCGTAGCCGAACCACTTTCCGCCATTTGCAAACTCAAATCTGCGAGTGACTGACGGGAGGCGGTATCCAGTTTTTCGGAGGCTTCGCGTATGAGTTCGACCCAGGTACCCATGAGTTCGGGCGAAGGCGGTTGGGTGGGGTCACTCCATTCCATAATCAAATTGCGCTCAGTAGTAGTGAGCCAATCCATTTCATCTGCTTTTCCCCGAATGAGTTTTATTTCACTCGGCATCAAAGCGCTATCTGCCCATCCTACATAGAGTAAAGGCAAGAATGGGAGAACGTTGGGGGCTTCTTTTAATATATCTTTGGCTTGTGTTGCGACCATTTTTTGAACGATAAATGATGAAGTATAAACGATAAATTTTTATCCAATTATTATAACGGAATTAGTGTGTAGATGTTTTTGATTAAAGGTTACATTTAGACGTAAAACATCCCAAAGGGATGACATATTTATAGCAAAAATCCAACGCGAAATATACGACTCTGTCAGTCGAACCCATGCTCCAAACTTCCCCTATAAATATATCATCCCTTTGAGATGTTTAAGATTCCCCTGATATTTTCAATAATCAATCCACTCAAACAAATATTCGTCTTTGTGTTCAATTTGAAATTTTGTGAGAAACCCTTTGTATTCATCTTTGAAGCTGAGTTTTTTGTGATGTATTTTTTGATTTTGAATATAAGCAATCACATTATCCAGTGCTGAATGACTGTAAGAGAAAGCACCATAGCCCTCTTGCCACTCAAATTTATATGGAGTAAATCGTTTTTCTTTGATAAATTTATTCGATGATTTCTTAACTTCTCTTACCAAGTCAGATAATCTACATGAAGGTTTCATTCCGATTAGAAAATGTATATGATCAGGCATTCCATTGATAGCCAGCATTTTTTGACCTTTATTTTGTACGATGCCTGTCATGTATTTGTAGAGTTCGACCTCCCATTGATGTTGTATAAGACTTTGTCTGCCCTTTACGGCGAAGATAACTTGAATGTACATTTGTGAGAATGTTCCAACTGCCATTTTGATTTGTTTTGCTTATCTCGAAGAGATAAAATATTTATAGAATTGTGCAATATACCAAAACATTCGACTCCGTCAGAGTCGTATCATTTTAAATTATCTTTTCTATAAATATTTCATCCTTTCAGGATGATTCAAACAAGGTTGCGAGTCCTTTT
>JAHDEO010000298.1 GCA_020628725.1 Saprospiraceae bacterium | reverse complement strand
CCTGGAACCTCCTGATCCGTAGTCAGGTACTCTATCCAGTTGAGCTACAGAGCCAACTTTTTGGTGAAATTCCCAATTTTCAAAATCCAAATTCCAATTAAATAAAGTCTGGAATTTAGTGTTTGTTTTTTGGAATTTTAGAGTTGCGCAAAATGCACTTTCTTGAAGCGGAGCGCAAAGATAAATATTATTATCTAAAGTTGTACTGTTTGACAAGAAAAAAATTGAAATTAATTGTTCTCCCTTGTGAAGTCACGCCACCGAAACAAAAAACTGCCTCCGAAAGTTCCGAAGGCAGTTTTAAATTTGCATCTTTTGTTAGAGTGCCTAACTAAAGATAATCAGGAAGCTGTCCTTTTAATTTATCTCTACACATCAACTTCCTTTTACAAAGATAGGTGTATAATTCGCTAAAAAACAAGAAAGTACAAGTTTTTTTCTTTTAAATTCCTAAATTTTAATTTTAATAATATTAAAAACAATAATTATACTTAAACAGAAAACCATCAAGTTTCCTTATCAAAATAAATTTTATAAAACTTGCGTCCGTCCTCCTCTACTCCCCTTTCAATCAGCGACCTATCTCCATGAATGTATACATGAAAATTTTTATCCAACTTCAATACACTCTTAAAACCCCGCGCTTGTTTTTTCACTGCTTGCTCTGAAATATCGAAACTATCTGCCGACTGAATCTCGTGTTCAGCGCGATAGCTATCGTCAAAATGTTGGAAGGATTCAATCATCTCATCCGTCTGAAAGACCTCGCTTTCAAATTCTGACTTATCAAATTGTTCATGCGTTTTAAAATATTCTACCGTTTTATTGAGCAAGTCAATTTTATCTGCCTTCGTCACCTCAAAATCTTCTGCCAATTGCTTCGTTACATAGGTTTTCGTGAGGCTCAAAAAATCCTTTGTATAATGGTAGTCATCGCTACAAGGTTTGATTTGAAGAAAGTCTTCTTTCCAGAACTGCGCCTCCGCTTTATTCGCCTTATCCACGATGCACACGCGATAACCAAGTTCTTTTTCTTTATTAAAAATCAGACAACCTTTATCCAGTTTATCTATGCTGATACCATCATCGTAGTTTAATGAAAACTCGCCCGATTCAGCATCCAATTTCAAAAACGGATGTCGATTTTCCGATTTGAAAATACCGACCACATCTACCAATTCATCTTCAATCACCACATCAGAAAGTCGCACCACAAACAAATCACCCGACTTTATTTGCGGGTGTGTAGAGAGTTCATACAAGTGCTTGGCAATATCTACCGAACTCGTGTGAAATGCGGTCGGCACATCGAATATTTGTGCTGCAAAATTGTAGACAGGATTCAATTTTACATCTTCATTAGAAAAGGTAAATGAGAAAAATTCCGGCTCGGCAAAAGGCTTCAGAAAATATTGTAACAGCAAGTCCTTCAGCACATCATTCGTATTCTCTAAGGGAGATTTTGATAGATGCAAATCTTCCTCATTGGTTTTATTACCAACTTGGTGAACAGAGATTTGATTGATATAGCAATTGGTATAATCCAGCATGTTTTAATAATTAATGAATCTGTAATGACTGCTTTAGCTGTCACTTAAATTATTACCTTAATTTTTAATTAATTTAAAAACAGTGTTTTACAAAAAACTTCAACTACTTGACAGCTAAAGCAGTCATTATGGTAGAAAAGGATATTTTACACCTGAAAGAAACAAGCCTTGCGGCGGTGCAAAATTAGTAAACTGCGGGCGTTCTTTTGAGTTTAAATGATATTCAAATTTTTCGACGCTCCAATTACCTTTCCCAACTTCCACCAATCTATCCACAATAATGCGAATCATACCACGCAGAAAGCGATTTGAGGTTATACGAAATTGAATTCTGTCATTTTCATGCGATAATAATTCAACGGATTTTATATAACAAACGGTATGATTGTGTTTATCCGGTGTTTTGCAAAAAGCATAAAAGTCCTTATAATTTGGCAGCATAGCCGCTGCTATTTTCATTTTTTCAAGGTCTAACTTTTCTTCGTATAATGTGCTTGCATCACTCAAAAAAGGCATTTTTTGAGTGTGAATATGATAATCATAAGTACGTTCGGTAGCGTGAAATTGAGCATGTGCTTTGTCATCCACCGGAATGATTTCATGTATTGCAATGTCTTCGGGCAGGGCTTTATTCAATTTGAATTTCAAGTCCCCTTGCCAATCATTTTCCACATCAATATGAAAGAAAAATTGACTTGCATGTACGCCCGCATCCGTACGTCCACAACCTACAATAAAGGTATTGATTTTTAAGAGTCTATTTATTTCATTTTCAATCACTTCCTGCACACTTATCGCATTGGGCTGGCGTTGCCAGCCCCGATAGTTTGTGCCCTTATATGCAATGTGAAAGAAATAGCGCAAATGTTGACGAGTTGACGGGTTGATGAGTTGACGAGTTGTTGCATTTTATTTTTGCTTCGCAAAAATTCTAACGTTAACTCAACAACTCGTCAATTCATCAATTCGTTTCTTACTTTTTATCTTGAGCAATAAGATTCAAAGGTTTGATTTTCAATACTTCATCGTTAATAGAAATAATCTCTACGATAAATTCTTTAACGATACCCGGTCTTGGTTCGTCGAATTTAACTTTGATGCGTTTATCGCTCAATCTTATCCATCTGCCTGTATCGGTTGTCGGTGCATCTGTTGGTCCCGGATAGTTGTAGTCAAATGTACCATTAGGTCTGAATTCAAAACCTTTACGACCTCTCGAACGTGGAAAATCATAATCACTCGGACGGTAGCATTTTACATTATTTGGGTCAGTTTCGTCTTCGTAAGAATTCCACCATTTTTTAGTGATTAAATCCGTAACATCAGCCGGCGGATTTGGATTCGCTAAGTCCGGTTTTTTGATTTTCAAAACACCATCATTCAAAGAAATAACATCAACATTGAAGGTCTTTCTAAAATTTGATGGAGGATTGTCGAAAGTCATCTCATAACGAGTATCGCTGACTTTTTTCCATGTGCCATCCACTTTCTCTAATGCATCGGTAGGTCCTGCATAGCTGTATGTAAATGTACCGTTTTCGCGGATGTCAAAGGTATTGCGGGGACCTCTGAGCATCGGGAAATCATAATCAGAAGTTCGGTAACATTGTACGTTAGGGTCAGTTTGCTCTTCTACAGAGTTGACCCATGTTTGGTAAATGGAAGTTTCAGATGTCGTGGGACAACCAAATAGAAATAATGTTAGTCCAAAGATGAGGATAGCATAAAAGATATTCAATAAATTCATGGTGGAATACTTGTATTTTACTGTTTTCAAAATATGTTTTCAGGTAATTGTTATTTGGACGCAAATATAGAGATTCGTGACGGATTGGTTTCTTTTTTGCAAAAAAAGAGCCATTTCCTTTTGTAAGGAAATGGCTCATGAATTGGAAAAATATTAAATTTTACTTCGCAATTACCATGCGTTTGGTGTCTAAAACTTGACCGTCAATTACAAGTGAATAGCTGTACGTTCCTACCGCGACAGTTCCGGCTTTCAGTTGAATTTCGCCCTTGCCTATGCGTGTAATTGTTTCGCTGTGAATTAGTTGCCCATTCATATCGAAAATATTTATTACTGCATCTTTAACATCCACAGGAACGTTGTATTTGATAAATGTGTTGTTACTGAATGGGTTAGGTTGGTTTTGCTCTAAGTATGCACTGCTGCCGTTGAGTTGGATATTTTGGCGGTTGATGTCGGTGTTTTCGCCGTTTAGAATGACTTGCATTATTGCCTTTATTTCTGCCACCTCTTCACGGAGGGTTTCGATTTCATCTTTTTGATTATTGATAATTTGTTGTTACTCTTGAACTTCATTGACCAACATATACTTGATGCCCGTATCATAAATTTTTAAGTATTCTTTTTCACTGACTGTCTTTCCTTCTTCATCTTCTTCTGTGTGAGTAAACTTACTCACAAATTCCGGTGTGATTTTCTGTAAATCCTGTGCAAAAAGTCCCACATTATAATTCCCCGAAATCGTACCACCTTCACCTGTGTAGTCATAAGTCAAAGGGCGGAGTCTCATGACTTCCTTCAAGCCGTATTTGAAATCATCTATGTTTTGTTTTAGTCACATCAACTGCCGCATCATGCCCCTCAAATTTCACTACGAACTTGACGTGGAATGCGACGAGCGCACTATCCGCACCTTCCTACTCTCCGAGCGATTTATCCAAAGTCATAAAGGCTTGATTACAAGAGATAAAAAAGCCTACAAAAACTTCGTCCGCATACTCATCAACATTTACAATACGCGACATGGTGCAGGCAAAATGACAGTAGAAAAAATCAAAAAGAAGTTAGAAAAACTGGAATTTGTGAGTGATAAAAAGTGGTTGGAGGAAAAGATTGAGAGGCTTGGCAAGGAATAGTCCGCAGATGTAGAGAAAACTCATGAATTTTCTCTACATCTATACACTTTTACCCCTTCTTAATCTCATCCCAAGCCTCTAAAATTCGCATTTGAGTCGGGCGATTTTCCGGCACTTCACGCAGAGGTTCGCACTCGCGGAGAGTGTCGTGACATTGTTTGGGTAAGGCTTAGCGCCTATAGTTTTCCAATCCATCATCTCATCACTAATTTGACGGATAATTTTACCCGGATTACCCACGACCAAACTACGACGAGGAATCCGACTATCAGCTTTCACAAAACACAGCGCACCGATAATACATTCCTCCTCAATGATGACATTATCCATCACCACAGCATTCATACCTACCAAGCAATTTCGCCCGATTTCTGCACCATGAATAATCGCACCATGCCCTATATGTGCACCCTCATACAAGCGCACCGTCACACCCGGAAACATATGTACCGTACAGTTCTCTTGCACATTACAACCGTCTTCGATGACGATGCCACCCCAGTCTCCGCGTATCGCTGCGCCCGGTCCGATATACACATCTTGTCCGATGATGACATTGCCCGTCACCGCCGCAAGTGGATGTATAAACGCCGACTCATGTATCACAGGCTTGAAGCCTTGAAATTCGTATATCATGGTTAGTCCGCAGTCCGCAGTTGGTCAGTCCGCAGCCTAACGTAAACTCGCGTAATAGCGGCGGACTGCGGACTGATTAACTGCCGACTATTCAAAATTCAAAATTGTTTTCTCAATAATATCGCAACACTCATGCAATTGGTCTTCCGTCATCACGAGTGGTGGTGCGAAGCGGATGATATTGCCGTGTGTGGGCTTGGCGAGCAAGCCGTTGTCGCGGAGTTTGAGGCAGATATTCCATGCGGTGTCGCTATCTTCGGTGTCGTTGATAACGATGGCGTTGAGCAAGCCCATTCCGCGTACAAGTGTCACTAAATCAGACTTTTCGACAAGTCGTGTTTGCATTCTTTCACGGAAAATATGACCGAGACGCTCTGCGTTTTCCGCCAATTTTTCATCTTCCACGACTTTCAATGCTTCCATCGCTACGGCACATGCCAATGGATTTCCACCGAAAGTAGAACCATGTTCGCCGGGCTTAATCGTAAGCATAATTTCATCACGGGCTAATACTGCCGATACCGGAAATACGCCGCCTGAAAGTGCCTTACCCAATATCAAAATATCCGGTTTGAAGCCGTGATGTTCGCAGCAAATCAACTTACCTGTACGTGCGATACCCGTCTGTACTTCGTCGGCGATAAAGAGGACATTATTTTTGCGGCAAAGGTCGTATGCGCCCTTCAAATAACCTTCGTCCGGCACGACTACACCTGCCTCACCCTGAATCGGTTCGACCATAAAACCCGCTACATTCGGGTCTTTCAACGCTTCTTCTAATGCAGGTAAATTATTATACGGAATCAACTCATAACCCGGCATGTACGGTCCAAAACCCTTTGTACTACTTGGGTCGCAAGACGATGAAATCGCTGCCAATGTACGTCCCCAAAAATTACCTGTAACGAAAATAATCTTCGCTTGGTTCGTTGGAATGCCTTTGACTTCATAGCCCCACTTACGGCAAAGTTTGACGGCAGTTTCGCCGCCTTCTACGCCTGTATTCATGGGTAATACTTTGTCGTAACCGAAATATTCCGTGATGAATTTTTCGTAAGGACCGAGTACATTATTATAAAAAGCGCGGGAAGTCAACGTCAAGACTTTCGATTGCTCATTCAATGCGCCAACGATACGCGGGTGACAATGCCCCTGATTCACCGCTGAATACGCCGACAAAAAATCATAATATTTCTTTCCTTCGGCATCCCATACGTGTACGCCTTCGCCACGCGCCAAGACCACACCAAGCGGGTGGTAATTGTGTGCGCCGTATTTATCTTCCATCGCCATATATTCGGCGGAAGTCATTGTTTTTACCATATATTAGTGATTGGTGAATGGTGATTAGTGATTGGTTTTTCGCTGCGCGAAAATTGGTATCATATCACCAAACATATTTTTTAATTTTAATTTTGACAAAAATACAAAAAAATCGTAACGCCGTCAAACGTAGCGCGATACTTCCAGTTCGCGCCTCGTAGAACGGTGCTTCCAGCCCGTTCCCCGCGTATGTAAAGCCAAATTAACGTGGAACGAGCTGGAAGCGTCGTTCTACGTCAGAGTCCGAGTAATAATTTCGCTTTGAATATCGTGACTAAGGATAAGCCATCTTGTATATCGCCGCGCATTGCCATGTCGAACACTTCTTGGAAAGGGAGTTTTCGCAATTGAAGGTCTTCGGTATCTTCGGGGTCGGCTTCGCCGAAGGTGAGGTCTTGGGCGATAAACGCCACACCGCGTTCATCACAGACGGAATTGGAGGTGTTCATGTCGAGGATTTTTGTCCATTTTTGGGCGGTGATGCCGGTTTCTTCAAGGAGTTCGCGTTGGGCGGCTTCGAGGGCGGTGCTGCCCGCAGGTGCGCCACCTTCGGGGATTTCCCAACTGTATTCCTTCAAGGTGTAACGGTATTGCCCGACCAACCATGTATTCATATCTTCATCCAAAGGCAATATGCCCACCGCCAGATTTTTGAAACCGACTACGCCGTAAATCCCCGGTCCACCCGCCGGATTAATGACTTGATATTCAGTAACTTTTATCCACGGATTGTCGTATTCGACTTTGGAGGAGAGGGTTTGCCATGGGTTTTTATTCATCATATTAAAATTTAATTATTGAGGCAAATGACTCGAATCAATCATTTTATTATACACAATTCTGTAAATCGCATTGTTTATCGGTTCATTGGAGGCTTGTATTCTATCGGCTACGAGTGGGCGGTTTTCTTTGTCTGCTCCGACGATGACAAATGACATTCTTCCTATGGAGTCTTTTTCGGGGTAAATGCCCGAATTTTCTTTTAAATAAGCGATGTTATTGAATTGTTGTTCATTTTCACTTAAAATTAGACTTGTCATAGGTTCTTTCGATGGTTGATATTTTGAATTTACCGGAAAGGGATAAGGAGAATTTTCACCGAACGTCCATTTAAAAAGCATTTCTATTGGACGGCCTCTGAAACCTTTATTTTTTTGAAAATAATATTCATTCCATTTCCATAAAAAATCTTCTTTCCCAAATGAATATTCACGTAAATGATTATCAAAGTCAATTCTTTTTTCTGTCTCAATACTCTCTCTATAATATGGTAGGCGAAAATTTGATTTGTAGTCATGTTTATGCCATGCAACCGGGGCATATAAGGAGTCTAATCCAATTTCATAGCGATTGCCTTCCCATGCATTTCCCACTGAAGTAAGCCACTGACCGACCAAGAACGATTCAGTAACAAAGCAATCTTCATTGATAGCAGATTCGTAAAATAAAAGGTACTGAGCATCAATAAGTACATTTTCGTTATACCTATCATTCATCCACTTCTGCATTTCCAATATTTGATGCTTGGAAAGTCCAATTAATGGATAATCAATGAATTTAGGATTTAATATGTAATCTTTGAGTAATGGATTAAAAATTGTGTCCGAATTCACAAACATTCCCCCCACTTCAGCTAATGTCAAATCCGGTGTTTCAGACGTATTGAATGGCAATATTTCCAAAACTTTATTAGGATAAAACTCTCCATAAACATCAACATACCAACACAAAAAGATAATATACTCCCGATTCAAAATAGGCTTTGTTCTGATACCAAATTCTTCAAATTCTACAAAGGTTTGTTTGGTATCCTTTTGAATGTGAGTTTGACTTTTGAAGGTAGTGCAACCGACAATGAAAACGACCAAAATTAACGCGAAATATCTCATGTTCTGTTTTTTGTGTAAAGTTAGTAAAAAATGAATGTGTGGAATGAAAAACGTGTCTTCCGGATTCAAATAATCGGTATTTATCTACAAAAATCCCTATCTTTGAAAAAAACATTCAATCATGGTAAAAGACATCAAGGACTTGGACTTGACCAAGCGTTACACATACAATGACTATCTGACTTGGCAATTCGACGAAATGGTCGAATTGATACGAGGTAAGATATTTCGTATGTCGCCTGCACCACTATCCGCACATCAATGGATTTCGGGAGAGATATATGTACAGATTTATGATTATCTGAGAGGAAAAAAATGTAAGGCATTTTATGCCCCCTTCGACGTACGCCTACCATTACCTCGTGATAAACAGACCGATACAAAAATTGATACCGTTGTGCAACCCGATATTTGTGTGATTTGTGATTTATCGAAAATCGACCGTAGAGGCTGTCTCGGTGCGCCGGATTGGATTATCGAAATTCTCTCAAAAAGCACTTCAAAAAAAGATATGATCGATAAATTTGACGTGTATCAAAATGCAGGCGTAAAGGAGTATTGGGTCGTTCATCCTGAAACGGAAATGGTGAGTGCTTTCGTACTAGATGACAAAGGCATTTACGAGCAAGTTCGTACCACGCCTTTTGTCAATACCGAGTCGGTTCCCGTCCATGTCTTTCCCGGATTTGAGATTGTTTTAAAAGATATTTTCCCTCAGAATTTGGATTAAAAAAACGCGATTTCAAACCCATTTTCATTAGCTTGAAATCGCGCTCTTGCGGTCGGGAGATGCTGAACTAAATTCAGCAAGACGGTTGATTTGTATTATTTTGAACTTGCGCTTGACGCTTGCACTTGAACTTTAATTCCCTCCGAATGACTCGTAAATTCCGGCGC
>JAHDEO010000297.1 GCA_020628725.1 Saprospiraceae bacterium | reverse complement strand
AACAAACGAATACCTGCAATTGGAGCGCATTCAATGCAGTAAAGATTTCAGGCAAAAAGAGGCATTGGAAAGCCCGCTGACCTTTATCTGGTTTGAAAAGAGCGGACAGCGCATCACGATAGATAATGTCGAATACGAATCGTCAGCAAATGAGATTTTTTGTCTCACAGAATTCCATAAAGTGGATATTGCCGACCTCTGCCATGCAAAATTGCTGCGCTTCAATCGTCTTTTTTATTGCGTGATAGACCATGATAGTGAGGTGAGTTGTACGGGAATTTTGTTTTTTGGCGCGTCTCAATTACCCAAATTTGTAATACCCGATGAGGAGTTGGAAAAATTTCAAACGATTTGGAAAATGTTTGAGTTGGAAATCCAATCGCGTGATGATTTGCAATTGGAAATGTTGCAATCTATGTTGAAGCGATTTATCATTTTATGTACCCGCATTTACAAAACTCAACACAATTATACTGCTTTAGAAAATGGGAAAGTAGACATCGTCAGAGAATATAATTTTTTGGTCGAGAAAAATTTTAAAACCATACATACGGTTGCGGAATATGCTGCATTGCTCAATAAATCTCCTAAGACCTTATCTAATCTATTTTCAAAATTAGCCGATAAAACACCACTACAATATATACAAGAACGCAGATTGCTCGAAGCCAAACGCCTCCTCAACTTCTCAGATATGCACGTCAAAGAAATCGCTTACGAAATAGGTTTCGAAGATTCACAAACTTTCGGACGGTTTTTCAAAAAAATGGAAGGTGTTTCTCCTACGGAGTTTAAAATGAGTGAATGAGCGAATTTTGAATGAGTGAATATTATCCGACAAACACATTCACTCATTCAAAAATCACTCATTCGCTCATTTTTTCTACAAAAAAGGAAAAACTGCCTATTCTTCGGGAATTATAGCCTAACCTTAGCCCCCAAAACGCACCTACCTTTGTGTCATCAATTATTTAAAACAATTAAAACAATAAAAGATGATACAACAATTGGATAATTCAAATTTCGAAGCCACCATCCAAAACAACGATGTAGTATTGGTAGATTTTTACGCTGATTGGTGCGGACCTTGTAAAGCCTTGCACCCGACATTGGAAAGCATTGCTACCGAGTTTGACGGCAAAGCGGTTGTCTCAAAAATTAATGTAGACAGCAATCCGGAACTTTCTCAGCAGTTTGGAGTAAGAAGCATTCCCGCTTTATTTTACTTCCAAAACGGCGAATTGGTCGGTAAGCAAAATGGCTTGCAAAGTAAGACCAGCATCTCTCAAAATATTCATCAGCTTTTAGCTTAATTCAAAACTACTTTAATAATATTTTCAATAATTATAAAACAAACATAATGAGTACTTTAACAAAATTCAGAGTTCCCACAAGAGAAGAAGTTTCCCCTAACAACCAAGCCATTTTTGACAAACTAAATTCGGGTTTAGGATTCGTTCCTAACCTCTATGCAGCAATGGCACATTCGGAAAATGCTTTGGGCAATTTCTTGACTTTTGCAAACGGAGCCACCTCTTTTTCCAAGAAAGAAAAGGAAGTCATTGACTTAGCCATCAGTCAAGTCAACGATTGCAGATACTGTCAATCCGCACATACTGCTATCGCCAAAATGAATGGTTTCTCAGACGAGCAAATTATTGAATTGAGAAAAGGCGGAGCAAGCTGGGATGCAAAATATGATGCGCTTGCCAAGATTTCTAAATCTCTTGCCGAGAATAGAGGGCGTGTCAATGAAGATTTGAAAGAAGCCTTTTATGCAGCAGGCTATAATGACCAAAACTTGGTTGACCTTGTTATCGCTGCCGGCGTTATCGGGATTACCAATACTTTCCACAACTTAGTTGGTGTAGAGATTGATTTTCCAATCGCCGCTGAATTGTAAGAATAGATTGAATTGATTGAAGAATAGCTCATGATGATTTTACTAAAAGGTAAAATTATTGTGGGCTATTCTTATTTACTACTCTCACGCAGCCGTTACAATTTGTGAGATAGTAGATGCTTTTTTGTTTGAGAAAAATCAACTTTCAAACCACAAAGGATGAGACATCTTTACCAACTCCAAAACCTTATCCATATTCGCCTCAACGATATTTCCTTCTCTATCCATCAGCAACCAATTATATTGATGCGCAATCATTACCATTTGCTCAATAAAAGCCAAACCTTGTTCGCTCACATTCGCCCGAAAGTCCAGCAATTCAATTTGTTGCGACTCCTCCCCTATCAACATCCAAACGTCATTATCCAGTACGCCTGATTGTATTTTCCATGCAATGTGCGTATTAGCCCAATGTATTTGAGGTAATAATTGGTCAATTTGTGCTATGACTGCGTTGGCTTGCACAGCTTCTATTTTCCAACACGCTGTTATCCATTTATTTTTGGATGAAACATCAAGTTTCTCAGGTAATACACCTAATCTCTGAAGGAGGGCATTTTGGGGCATTACACTTAATTTGAATTGGGTGCTTGCCATAGGTTAGTGAACATTATGATGGATGTAAAAAGATGGAGTGCGGCGGGATAAGAAAAATTTTGTCAGACAAGTTATGCAAGATAGCTAAGCAGCAATTTCCTCCGCCTTCGCCCCCTCATAAAACTCCGTATGCAACTTCTTCAAACGATTCTCCACCTGCTTGAGCGAAAGATTTGAAGAAATCTTCCCATTACGAGCCGTAGAAAACTTACCCGTCTCTTCCGAAACGATAAGTGCCATCACCTCCGTCGTTTCCGTCACGCCAACGGCTGCACGGTGGCGCAAGCCCAACCAATCCGGCAAATTCGGATTGTCTGATACGGGCAAAATACAACTCGCCGCATGTAATTTATTACCATTGATAATGACCGCTCCATCATGTAGCGGACTTTCTTTATTGAAGATGCTTTCGAGGAGTTGAGAAGAAATATCGGCATCCAGCGACACGCCCGAATTGGCAAAACTCTCTACATTCGCATCCCGCGAAAAGATAATCAGTGCGCCAGTTTTGTCCTGCGAAAATCGCTGTATAGCTCGGAGAATACTTTGGATATTGGCGTCGTTGTCTTCGACTTCCCATTCCCTACCGATGAGTCGGCGGATAAAATTTTCTCGCCCTGCCAACGTACCACGCCCGACCACTATCAAAAACCGCCGCACTTCCGGCTGAAAGACAATCAACAAAGCAATCAATCCCAAACTCACAAAGCCGCCCAATATCGTAGAGAGCATCCCCATCTGAAGATATTCCACCAGATTCGACGCAATAAACAAAAACGCCAAACCCACCACAATATTAAACGCCAAACTGCCTTTGAGCAATTTGTATATCTGATATATCAAAAAACCAACAATCAGAATATCCAAAATATCCCAAAAGGTAACATCGAGAAAGCCAATCTTGAACAACAGTCCATAGTCCATAGTCCATAGTCCGTAGTCCTTAGTTGATAGTCGATAGTCCATAGCATTTGTAGAGAAAATTCATGAATTTTCTCTACAAATGTGTGCCTCGCGGCTTTCCATGGACTATGGACTATCGACTATGGACTAATATTTCACATCCACACCGAAATTATAAAACATAAAACTCATCACATCAGCACGTTCTGCGATCGTTTGTTCGGTCGATTTACCTGCGCCGTGTCCTGCTTTGGTGTCGATGCGTATGAGGACGGGATTTTCACCCTCGTGTCCTTCTTGTAGAGCAGCCGCAAATTTGAAGGAGTGCGCGGGTACTACACGGTCATCGTGATCTGCCGTCGTGACAAGCGTGGCAGGATACGCTGTGCCGGATTTAACATTGTGTACAGGCGAATAATCCCAAAGGTATTCAAATTGTTCTTGACTTTCTTCGCTCGTACCGTAGTCGCCAGCCCAGAATTTACCAATCGTAAATTTGTGATAGCGCAACATATCCATTACACCCACCGCAGGCAGCGCAACCTTAAATAAATCAGGACGTTGCAACATACACGCGCCAACGAGCAAGCCACCATTCGAGCCGCCTTGTATCGCCAAGCGTTCACTGGATGTATAATTATTGTCAATCAAATATTCTGCCGCACTGATGAAATCGTCGAAGACATTTTGCTTTTGGAGCTTCGTGCCGGCTTCGTGCCATTTTTTACCATATTCTCCCCCACCTCGAAGGTTGGCGAGGGCATAAATACCTCCATTTTCGTAAAATGCAAGATTCGTTATCGAAAAACTCGGTGTCAAACTGATATTAAACCCACCATAACCATAGAGCAAAGTCGGGTTTGTACCGTCCATTTTAATACCTTTTTTATGGGTAATAAACATCGGTACTTTTGTGCCGTCTTTACTTTCGTAAAACACCTGTTTGGTTTCGTAATCGTCTGAATTAAAGTCAAGTGCAGAGGCTTTAAATAACTCTGATTTGCCCGTCGAAGCATCGTATTTGTATTTAGCACTTGGTTGTGTAAATGAAGTAAACGCATAAAACGCCGTATTCTCGTCACGCTTACCAGAAAAACCACTGACCGTACCAATTCCCGGCAATTCCAAATCACCTTCATAAGTACCATCTTCTGAAAAAATCTTGACGACACTATACGCGTCTTTGATGTATCGCGCCAACATTTTCCCACCAATCAAACTGATACTTTGCAATTTTTTCTCATCTTCAGGAATGAGTTCTTTCCAATTTTCTTCGCTCGGATTATTGGTGTCAATGAGCAAAACACGCATGTTTGGAGCTTCGTGATTCGTCATGACAACGAGCTTGTCATCAAAATTACCCAATGTCCAAAAATCACTATCAAAAGATTCGGTAATTGGTGTAAAATCAGCATCTCCCTTTTTTGTATCTTTGAAATAAAGCGCGTTTCCACTGGTCGATTCAGAAGCGTATAACATCACAAAACGCTCATCCTCACTCGTCCACATATTGAAGTTGCGTTCCGGATTATCATCGTCTTTGTGAATCAATTTATCTGCTGATTGTGGCGTGCCTACTTTGTGATAATAGACTTTGTGGTTGTCAGTTTTATCGGAAAGTTCGCCACCTTCCTCCGGCTCATCGTAGCGACTGTAAAAGAAGCCATCTCCTTTCCATGACATGCCAGAGAATTTAATCCACTTCAATTCATCTGCAAGGTTTTCACCTGTTTTGAGGTCTCTCACCATTGCCGTACGCCAATCAGAACCGCCTTCCGAAACACCATACGCCATATAGCGACCATCTTTTGAAAAGGAGTAACCTGCCAGCGAAGTCGTACCATCTTCTGAGAAGGTATTGGGGTCAAGTAATACCTTTGCTTCGGCATCCAAATCGTCTTGTACGTATAGCACGCTGTGATTTTGCAAGCCGTTATTTTTGAAAAAATAATACTTGTCGTTTTCTTTGAACGGCGTTGAATATTTTTCGTAATTCCAAATTTCGGTAAGGCGTTTTTCGATGGCATCACGGTATGGAATTTTGTTGAGATAACCGAAGGTCACTTCATTTTGGCGGCGTACCCAATCTTTGGTTTCGTCGCTATTATCGTCTTCAAGCCAACGGTATGGGTCAGCTACTGTTGTACCGAAATACTCGTCGGTTACATCTCCTTTTGCGGTTTCCGGGTACTTGAGCATGGTTGTTACTTCTGTTTTCACGTCATCAACTTTTACAGGGTCTTTTTGTGCGACTCTGGTGCAGGCAAAAACTAAAATTACCAGCAGTGCAAGTGGAAATAGTTTTTTCATAAAAATATATTGATTTTTGATTTTTGATTGAGTGATTTTAGATTAGTATCAAGAACATTTATTTAATTCTTGATACTTGGATTTTGCTTCGCAAAATTTTAACCGATAAACATTCGCATAGCGAATTAATCAAAAATCTAAAATCTAAAATCACTCAATCGTTCAATGGCGTTTTTCATGTTAATATAATTCTTTTCAGATAATTCAACAAGTGGCAAACGCACTTCTTTTGAACAGATATTTTGCAATTCCAATGCAGCTTTTACTCCCGCAGGATTTCCCTCTACAAATAATAAATCCATCATTTCTAACACATCAAAATGCAATTTGGATGCAGCTTTAAAATCACCACTCAAACCATAACGCACCATATCAGAAAAGCGACGTGGGAAAGCATTCGCAATGACCGAAATCACGCCATCCATTCCAAATGAAAGCATAGGTAACGTAATCGCATCATCACCGGAAAGTACAAGAAAATTATCTGGTTTGCCTTTGACGATGTTCATACATTGTACTAAGTCGCTGGAGGCTTCTTTTACAGCAATAAATTTGTCACTTGCATGTGCGAGGCGTAGGGTCGTTTCAGCCGTAATATTTGAGCTGGTACGCGAAGGAACATTATAAATAATAATCGGACGCGGTGCCATCTCCGCCAATGCCATATAATGCCGATAAATTCCCTCTTGTGTTGGTTTATTATAGTAAGGACTAACCGACAAAATCGCATCTACTCCTTCAAAGTGAAATGCCTTTATTTTATCAATAATCGCTTGTGTATTATTTCCGCCAAAACCTGCGACAAGTGGTACACGTCCTGCAATTGTTTTGGTTGTAAATTCAAGTACTTCAAGAGATTCTTTAGGTGTTAAAGTAGCAGACTCGCCCGTAGTACCAAGCGAAACGAGGTATTCCACACCGCCTTCAATGCAATGTTCAATCACAGCCTTCAAGCCCTCATAATCAACTGCTCCATTTGCAAAAGGCGTCACTAACGCAACGCCTGTACCTCTAAATTTATTCATAGGTTCGAGTTGCGGGTTACGGGTTACGGGTTACGAGTTGATTCACGTTGAAAATAACTCGTAACCCGTAACTCGTAACCCGTTTATTTTTCATTTACTCGTTTTAGGAAAGCTTCTATTTGTTCTGCAAATCCTTTGAGGTCATAGTCATCAGTAATATCAATCATCAGGTCGTAACAGTGTTCTCTTTGAGGACGATACCTGCCCACACGGATATGCGCCTGCGAAAGTGCCGCGACATACTCCAAAGGCGGAGAAGGCAAAAGATGTAAGCCGATAAGAACATCAAATCGTTTATCTGCAAATTCGCGAACCACTTCGCTCTTAGGATGCCAATGCCAAGTCAAGTCTTTATTATTAAAATACTTGAAGATGACGTTTTGGTGGTCTTTTTTATCATTAAAATAACCTAAAATCGATACCCGCTTATCCTTCGCAATTAACGATTCGCGGTATTCATTGATGAATACGCGACTCGTTGGATGCGTCGCATCAAAAAGAATCCCGATAGTATCCGCTTGCTGAAAATTCATGGGTTTATTCTGTCGTCTGCTCATGGCATCGGGCAGTTTCTTTTTCAGATAGTGGTCATAAATTTTATATCGAATATCATTGACCTGTTGGAGCATCTTTCTCTACGGTGGACGGTGGATGGTAGACGGTGGAAGGGGCTTCCAGTATTTACCTGACCGTTTATTGTTATTAATTTTTATTGTTTTGTCTGCCGTCTTTCAGTCCGCAGTCCGCCGCTAAGACGCGAGAACATTCACGTTGAAGCGGCGGACTGCGGACTGACAAGCCGCTGACCTAATTTTATTCTACTAATTCTGCTACACTAAACTCTCCCATTTTACCAAATTTCTCGATACGTTGTTCAATACGCTCATCGCAGTCCATATCCATCAATTCGGCAACTTCTTTTTTAATATGCTTCTTCAAAATCTTTGTCATTTCTTCGGGGAAAGCGTGTGCGCCGCCAAGCGGTTCTTTGATAATGCCGTCAATTATACCAAATTCAAGCATGTGTTTTGGGGTAAGTTTGAGTGCTTCGGCTGCTTGCTCTTTGTAGTCCCAACTACGCCACAAAATCGACGAACAAGATTCCGGCGAAATGACAGAATACCATGTATTTTCCAACATCAAAATCCTGTCGCCCACACCGATACCAAGCGCACCGCCCGACGCCCCCTCTCCTATCACGACACATACAATCGGTACGCGCAATTGGCTCATTTCAAATAAGTTACGTGCGATGGCTTCTGCCTGTCCGAGTTCTTCTCCTTCGATGCCCGGATATGCTCCCGGCGTATCAATGAGACATACGACGGGGTAATTGAATCGCTCCGCAAGCTTCATCAAACGCAGTGCTTTTCGATAGCCTTCAGGATTTGCCATTCCGAAATTACGGTATTGGCGCATCTTTGTGTTGACGCCTTTTTGGTGTCCGATAAAGACGTAGGTTTGTCCTTCCATACTACCCAAACCGCCGACGATTGCCTTGTCGTCACCATAGTGTCTATCGCCGTGTAATTCAACGAATTTATGACACATTGCCTCAATGTAAAACAACGAGTACGGACGTTCCGGATGGCGCGAGAGTTGTACCTTTTGCCAACCCGTCAGATTTTCATAAATCTCCTTTCGCTTCGCCTTTATCTTGTCTTCCAACTCCTTGATGGCGGTGCTCATATCTGCATTGCCTTTTTCTTGCAATTTTTGAGCAGCTTCCAATTCGTTGAAAAGCTCTTCGATTGGTTGTTCAAATTCCAAAAATACCATGATGCCTGTTTTGTGTGACGACAAATTTACTCAATGTTTTGGAAGGTGAAGGAGTTTTAGGGATTTTTTTCGATGGAATGTCTTGTGCCAGTATTACTACCGGATTTTCTTTCTACGCTTCCTGTTTCGGCATATTCGCCAATCCCCATTCTTTCATACTTACAATCACCGGCATCAATGAATCTCCCAAATCCGTGATAAAATACTCCACACGCGGCGGTATTTCTGCATAGATTTTTCGTTCTAAAATGCCGTCAGCTTCCAGTTCGCGGAGTTGTTTGGTGAGCATTTGTTTACTGATACCTGTGATACTACGTTGAAGAATGCCGAAGCGGTTTATATCATTATTAATCATAAATAAAAGTATCGGTTTCCATTTACCGCCTATCTTACTCATACAGTATGTCACCGGACAATTATATACCGTCATAGTTTTTTCTTTTATTTGTGAAATTTATTTCCTCCTAAAATACTGATAATCAATAATAGTCACTTTTTAGTGACTAAGAAATTTTATTATGACTACTTGTTTTATTAAGACAAAGTTACGAATTTTGTAGTATAATTCAAACGTAACACGGACATTCTTGTCCGTACCATATAAAGCACGGACAGGAATGTCCGTGTTACAAAAACAAAAATTATGACACAAGCACAGTATAGAATTTCAGACCCCCAAATCAACCAAACACT
>JAHDEO010000007.1:20486-46857 GCA_020628725.1 Saprospiraceae bacterium | reverse complement strand
ACCAAATAAAAAACAAGACCCATTCATTCACCAAACTAAAGCTGATATGACAATAATAAGCCTTACGGGAAAACGTCCTTCCGGATAGGGATTCCTTACCGCATAATTTTTCAAACACCTAAGATGTACTGTCATGTAATTGCTTGACAGTGAATGTGTAGCACTTGCTACGCAAAGGGCATTGCTATGTCCACTCCGAACCATATTTTCCTCATCAGAACTAACAATCCACTATGGAAAACTCCAAAATCCAAATAACAAATTCCAATTATATCTCTGTGGTTGATATTGGAATTTGGTCATTGGAATTTGGGATTTACAAGTTGTTCGCAACTTGTTCGATTAGTTCTCCAAAAAAGTATCATGAAATACTTAAAAAACGCGCTCTTTGTAGCCATGTTCGCACTGCTTAGTTTTAGTATGGAGGCAGTTGCACCATTTCACTCATTTTCTTCTACTCAAATTACGGCTAATGCTTGGCAAGGCGAAGGCATTGTTCACATCGTTCAAGCTCGAAATAGTGTAAAAGTAGATGTCATCACCACAGGAATTGTCAATCTGACAGTGGTAGATAGTGAAGGGAATGTCGTATATAACCGTAGCCTCACCCCACAGGCGCGTCGTGCGAACATTAGCACCACTAACTTTGCAAACGGTGTTTATCTCTTGATAGCTGAGGCTTCAGGAGAGGTACAGGAAGAAAGCTTTACTGTCGGTGAAACGAAGTAAAAAAAAACGGAGTGTCGGGTATATTTACCTGACACTCTGAATATTATATTTAAAGTGATAAGCTATACCCCTTAACCCGATCAACTACCTGAGCTGTTTTATTTGTTCCTTTAACCAAAATTTACAAACGATATTTTTCTTAGACTCCAATTTGGCAAGTAACTCTTCTTTAGTGTGTGTATTATGATAAGTCGTCCGATAAAGTAGTCGGATAAAAGTATTAAAATTTCGGTTGGCTTGTTTAGTTCTTTCATCAAGATTCTCCTTATTGCGGAGGTAAGCTTGAAAGCGTTTGATGGATGAATCCCAGTTTTCATGTTCATCTTTCATCATATAATATGCCCTAATTTCCAGTGTCCAGCAAGTAAGTTCGAAAGCCGGAGCAGTACGCCTTAAAATAGTAATCAGTCGAAGTGTTTCGTCATATTGATGTTGGGCAAAACGCAGAAATGCCAGACTCATCGTGACAATATTTTCCTTTATGCCTTCCTGCAAATTTTCTTTCTGATTTTCAATAAATGTTGCCAGCCACTTTCTTTCTCCGACTGCCGAGGCAATGATACTAATATTGATAAAATGAGATACGGAGAAATACCCCGTATCATCTATGTATAAGTTTTTCTCTAATCCGAAATGATAGAGATTGAACATTTCATAGAGTGCATCCGTATCGCCTGAAATATGTTGTAAATTTTGGTAGTTCATCAAAAAAGTCAATAAATGCTTGAATTCTAAAGGTTTATAATCATTAATATAGTCAAACGTAAACTCCCTTAAGCGGCTATAAATCTTTTTATCGGCTTGTTTGATGATAGTATACAGTAGCCAATATATATTTAATAAAGGTGGTTGATGCAAATGTATCAAGGCTTCAATCTTTTCTTCTTCATGTGGATTCAAAACTCTTTTTTCTGCACTCTTCAGAAGTCGAAAATTCATCTCACAAATGTAATGCAAACTCAAATGTGCATAAAATAAGTCAAGATCTTGTTGTGCTGCTTCAAAATAGTCATAATCCTCTTTCTCTTTCCACCGAATACGTTTGGTTAAAGTATGAAAATACAATTCATGATGCACCTTCAATGATTCGTAATGCCTAAATGTGTCAGCGTCCGGATGTTTTTCAAAGGCTTTTCGGATACCTCTCAATTGCTGGTGCGATAATTTATCCAGTTTTCTACGCTTATAGACCTCAAAAAGTCCCTTTTTGCGTGCGGTTGTTCCATGTTTTTGATTTTGGAGTAATAAAAAATCCTGTAAAATACTCGACAAACTCGCCATTAGGTTATTCATCTTTTTGAGCTTATACGTTTCATTGTCAAATATTTGTGTAAACAGTTTTTCCTTGTCTTCATCCCTGAAAAGGCACTCAGGATGTTCCTTTTTCAAATACTTGTATAAGCCACGCATCTTAGGCGTAGCATTGTAATATGGACTTTGTAGAAACTGCCCAAATTTTTTGACTTCCTGCGGGGTCAAACTCCGAAATAAACTAATCAGACGTGACATTTTTATATTTATACTATGCTTTTATATTTTTTAATAAAACAATATTTATAAACATAAATCAATGATTATAAATAGATTTTAAAAAAATGTAGTACATCTGTGCTTATTCGACTGGCGTAAATATACTATGCTTTTTATAAAAAATGAAGTTTTTACTTATTAATGTTGCCTATAAATTTGCATTAACCATAAGAAAATAAAACATCATGTATATTCAATTAAAACACTGTGCTTTACAACTTTTAATTATTTTTTAAAATATTTGTAAGTATCAGAATAATAGATGTTTTTAGATTTTACAAAAACACTTTTTTCACTTTTTGCACAATTAAACACTGTGCTTTTAGTTTAAAGTAAAACTTATTTTAAAAGAAAATCTCCTCATTTTTGTCAACATCCGAGAGCAATTACCTCCAGAGAAACACTTCCTTAAAACAAAGTCGGCTGCAATACTGTCGTGGATAGTCCTGTAACCTATTGTAAGCTCCTATCAGCATCCTTAGAACAAACAGCACCACGACCTTAGTCTGACACTAAAAGCCTAAATATTACGCAGACGACAATCCTACCGAAGCATTCCTGAGAAAAAATGTGTCCTTCCACATGCGCTCTACGTATGTGCGAAGGACTTTTTTTATTACAATTAATGGTCAATGATAAACGATTAATAACGGTTCATCAACGATTAGTAGTTTTGACTCAAGCATTTTCGGGTTTAGTCCCTATATTTGCAATGATTTTCTTGCGGAAATAGATATAAATATTTTTTAATCATAAGACTAAAAATTAACTCATACTTAACTGTTTAACAAATATTAATAATCAATCGCTTTGCGTTCATTATTAATCATTGACCATTAACCATTAGTTAACAGGAAAAAGCGGTGACATTTTTGTATATAAAACATCTTAAATACCGTATAATCACATAAATAAGTAGGTAAGTATAAATAATCGACATCATTAGGACAATATATTTTTTCGTTAGACGAAGCTCATTTTGAGGATTATAGCCGAGCTACATGACGAAAAATAGCTGAAGTATAACGGAAAAAGATATGTACTATGCTGTCGATTATTTGTGCTTACCTACTTAAATTCAAGCACAAGTTCAAGTGTCAAGTTCAATAAAAATAGTAAACTTACACTTCCAATTTGTATTTGAACTTGACACTTGAACTTGCACTTGTAATTATGTTTGCGAAATTAAAAGAAAATAATCCGGGCGCATTCAAAGCTATTAAATACACATTTTGGGCTGGGCTTGCTCTCTTTATTTTGGGGATATTGGCAATAACGATTTTTGTATTTGCCGTGTTGAATGGACGCTATGGCGAATTACCTACCCGCGCTGAATTAAAAAGTATCCAAAATCCGATTGCCTCTGAAGTGTATTCGGAAGATGGGGTATTGTTGGGGCGTTATTATCTTGAAAATCGTTCTAACGTTACCTACGCGCAGATTCCACAGGAATTTAAAGACGCGCTTATTGCTACCGAAGACGCACGTTTTTTCAAACACGGAGGAATCGACCGTCGTGCGATGGCGCGAGTCATGTTCAAATCCCTATTGTTGCAAGATGAAAGTGCCGGGGGAGGAAGTACGATTAGTCAGCAATTAGCAAAAAATCTATTCAAAAGAAAAAACTACGGCAGACTCACCATGCCCGCCAATAAGCTCAAAGAAATGATTACCGCCAAGCGCATCGAAGACACCTACGATAAAGAAGAAGTAATCACGCTTTACCTGAATACGGTTTCTTTCGGTGAAGATGTATTTGGGATAAAGATGGCAGCCAGACGTTTCTTTGATTCTTCATTGGACGACCTCAAACTCGACCAACATGCTATCCTTGTCGGTATGCTCAAAGCACCAACTAAATTCAGCCCTCGTGTCAATCCTGAACTTAGCCGCGACCGTCGCGATGTTGTCCTCAATCAAATGTACAAATATGAGTATATCACCAAAGCCGAACGCGATGAGATGAAACGCTTGCCTATGCGCGTCAAGTATAATTTCGTATCGCATAGTGACGGGCTTGCGCCTTATTTCCGCGAATCGCTCAAGCAAGAACTCAAACAATGGTGTAAGGAACACAAAAAGCCCAACGGCGACCCATACAATATCTACACCGACGGTTTGAAAATTTATACCTCTATCAATTCCAAAATGCAGCGATACGCCGAAGAAGCCGTCCAAACCCACATGGGCAAATTACAAGATGATTTTTTCAATCACTGGAAAGGTGCAGACCCATTCGACGGTGATATGAGCAAGGTAAATGCTGCTAAAAAACGCTCCAATCGTTACCTCACGCTCAAAGAACAAGGTAAATCAACAGCATATATCGACGCAGATTTTCGCAAGTCGCGTAAGATGGAAGTTTTTACTGTCAACGGAAAGAAAAAGGTGACGATGAGTCCGATTGATTCAATTGCGTACTATCAAAAATTCTTACAAGTTGGTTTTATGGCAATGGACCCACAGACGGGCTATGTACGTGCATACGTGGGCGGTATCGACCACAGAAATTTCAAGCTCGACCATACCCGCACTAAACGACAGGTTGGTTCTACGTTCAAACCCATTGTATATGCAGCAGCGTTGGATTCAGCGGCTTATCCATGTACGTTTTTGCCCAATAAACTATTCATGTACCCCGAATATCAGGATTGGACACCGCGCAATTCAGATGATAAATATGGCGGGCAATACTCCATGAAAGGCGCACTCCAAACTTCTACCAATACCGTTACGGTGCAATGGATTATGCAAACCGGGATATACCACACCGTCGATTTGGCGCGCGAAATGGGTATCGAATCCGACATTCCCGAAACACCTGCTATCGCGCTCGGTGCAGCAGATATTTCCTTGTATGAAATGATGCAGGTGTATGGTACATTTGCCAATGCAGGCAAGCACGTACCACCTGCGTATTTGTTGCGTGTCGAAGACCGCAGGGGCAAGACCATCGAAAAATTCAAGACCAATATCTATAAGCGCAAGCAAGTCATCGACCCTGAGGACGCGCTCATTATGGTCGAATTGATGAAAACAGTTATCGACAGCGGTACGGGACGTCGTTTGCGTTGGCGTTATCAATTACCTAATGATATTGCTGGAAAAACGGGAACAACACAGAACCACACCGACGGTTGGTTTATGGGTATCACGCCCAAGCTTGTTGCAGGTGTATGGGTCGGTGGAGATGACCGACGTGTAAGGTTCCGTACCATCAATTACGGTCAGGGAGCAAATTTGGCATTGCCTGTTTGGGGTGAGTTCTTTAAACGTGTAAATGCAGATGAACAATTTGCAGAAATCAAAGAAGCACGATTCCCCGAACCGCCACCGCATGTCGCTGAATTGTTGGACTGTCCGGGTTATCTGCCTTATGATTATGTAGACCCTGCGATTGTCGTAGAAGAAGAAATACAGGAACCTCAAGTTCCCCCTATCATCAAACCGGAATGGGAAAACAACAAACCGCGCGTCAACGAAGCACCTTCAAAAGAACGCCCAACGCTTCGCAAACCGAAAGTCCCGCGTCCTAAAAAGCCGACCGCCAGAAGTTCCAAACCAAAGAAGAATAAAGAGAAAAAAGGTCTATTTAAAAATCTATTTAAAAAGAAGAAAAATAGGAATTAGTAATAGCGAGTTAAAGGGTTGATGAATTAAGGGAAGACGAAAATTTCCTAACGAGTTGATGAGTCACAAAACACAGAAAAAATGGAATTTTGGCGAGATATTTGCTATTATTTTGGCAGTAAATTAACGTTTTTATAACAATTAAAAGTTCCGATATGTTAGTCTTGACGCTGTTGTATATTTTGTTTGGGGTAAATTTGATTCAGGTGATTATGGAGAGTGGTTTTGAGTTTTATAAAAACGTCAGATTTTGGCTCGTATTTGTACCGATAGTCATACTCATCTGGACAACCATGTCAGCTTATTTTGTTTAAAGATTCTGAACGAATATATTTCAAAACATAAGAGCATGTTTGTTTTTTAACGTGCTATAAAAAAAAGCCGAACACATAATGTGTTCGGCTTTTTTTACTTAGTAAGTCTTAGTTCCTTCTTAGTAAGAACCAGTACTTCCCGGATAAGTAATACCCGGACCACCACAACAGCTATTTCCTACATCAGAGGTAATAACCGTACTTGGTGCAATACTAGTCGTAACACCGGTCATATAAATGACATTCGGGTCACCTGCACCTATACCATAATCAGTAGTTGTAGTACCGTAAGTAGTTACCGGTGCTCCGCTACCAGTTGGGTAGCTTACACCTGTACCACCTTGGCAGCAACTCTTAGATGCATAGAAAGGTCCTGACGATGTGTATTCGCCAGTGTAAGTTGTACCTGTGTACGAAGGTGCACTGTAAGTAGTGCCTTCCATGTAGATGACATTCGGGTCACCTACGCCTGTAATGGTGTAGCTGTCTGTAGCTGTAGTTTCAACTGTAGAAGTGTACGAAATGGTCGTAGCACCATTCGGGTAAGAAACACCCGGTCCGGTACAACAAGCCTGCGCGTATGCCCCTACACTGAACGCTACTGCAAACAGCATCATTAAGGTTACTTTTAATTTCATAATTAAGCGCTTTAAAAAATTAAAAATTTGTTTGTCGACAAAATCTTTATCTTTGAGGTATTTAGATGTCAGATAGCATGTTGATATTTAGTCCGACTTCTCGAATCCCAAATTTATAGGAATAATCGAAACTACGCAATGTTTTTCAGAAAAAATGAATAAATGAGTAGATGAGAAAATGAATAAATAATTAAGACATTTACTCATCTACTCATTTTGTCATTTACTTATTCAACTATAAAAGACTTTATTTTATGGTTGTAGTAACGGTTTTGTGACATCAATTTTGTATTTTTATACGAAAATAAACCCACAAACGTTCTTATGACGCAGGTCAATACCTGAACTTTCATACGGACAGGTCGTGACCTGTCTTTAACTAACAAAAAATGCCACGCACACAATCAGAGTACCATCCACACGAAATCATTCTTCAATTACAGAATGATGCTCATCCACATCCTATTCCGCATTTTATTGATGTCAAACGCGCTTTTTCGCGCGAAAACGCTGATTTTGGCATCAGTGAATTGGATGACATTTTGGAAAAACACTTACACGAACTCTCTGTTTCGCGTGTTTTTATTCCCGAAAAAGATATTGAAGATTGTTTCTCCTCGCATCAAATTGGCGACCACTATACACCGGAAGAGCATTTATTAGGATTTGCCAATACCTATATCCTATCATTCGACAAACACCATCAACCGCTAAATACTATTTGTGAAGCCCTCAAAAAAATACGTGTCGTCAAAGATGCCCGACCGAATTACGTAGTAGAAACGAGTCACAAAAAATATTCTAAAATTGAAAATTATGTCGAAAAAGGCTTGTGGGGATTAGAACGCATCAACTGTCCGCAAGCATGGAAAATCGAACGCGGCATACCCGAAGTAACGATAGCCGTCATTGACACAGGTATCGACCCTATGCACGCAGCATTTCAAGGCAGAATAAGCAATCGCCAATACGACTTTGTACATAAAACGACGCTACTCGACGACCCGTTTCGCTACGAATTGATTGGCGATTATCACACGCCGGATTGTGACCCAACCGACCATTCCGGGCATGGTACACAATGCATCGGTATCGCGATGGGTAGCCCTATGAAAAATGGTTTTTCGGGCGTATGTCCTGGTGCGACGATACTGCCTTTGCGGGTCTTTTACAGCTATCGCGACAAGGTAGACCAATCTATCACCGACAAGGCTACGGAGGTAGATGTGAGTGCTGCGATTCACTATGCGGTGAGTTCGGGCGCGGATATTATCAGCATGAGTTTTGGTTCATCTTTGAAGCTGTATCAATCGGCGATTGAGTATGCTGTACGGCACAATGTCTGCCTATTTGCCGCAAGCGGAAATGAAGCCTCTACCCTACCCAATTATCCCGCATCCGACTCGCGTGTAATGGCTGTTGGTGCGATTAATCGCAAGGATAAGCGCATTTTGATTTCTAATTACGGGGATAGTTATCAACCTTTTATCATGGCTCCGGGTGAGGATGTGTTGGGTCCGCATTTGAATGGTGAATATTTCCATTTGACAGGTACTTCGATGGCTGCGCCATTTGTCGTAGGTACAGCAGGTTTGTTGCTCAGTATGGCAAAGCGGAAAGGCAAGACGCTCGAAGCAGCGGAGGTATATGATATCTTGTTGAAATCTGCGGATACGCATTTGCTTCGCAATAAAGATGATGATGAGTATGGTAGTGGAATTTTGGATGTGGAGAAAGCCCTAGTGGAAACAAAGAAACGACTAACGTAACACAGACATTCCTGTCTGTATTTCACGCAGCACAGACAGGAATGTCTATGTTACGATGCGACCATGTTTTTATTGGTTTTCAATTCATAATTTCGGCTAAACGCTTCCTGAGACATCGCAAAAAAGTCAGCGAATTTGACAACCAATTCTTTACTGATATTCCGACGATAAGCGAGAATGTCATTGATGAGTTGGCGCGAAACACCTATTTCTTCAGCAAATTTACTTTGACTCCACTCTGCATTTTCTAATAGAGAACGTAATAATTCTACGGGATTCAATTCTTTTAAGCTGTCTGCCGTAATCCGGCGGTCATAATCTTCTATCAGCAATTCTAATAATTCAATTTCATCTATCGCCTCCTCTTTTATCATTAACTCGGCGTGTCTGTCGCAGTATTTGTTGTACTGCTCCAAATTTTTTATTTTTTTATATTTTAAATTTTTCATAATAAAACAACTTAAAACATGTCTACTTCACAGACTTTTACTTTGTTATATTCATTATGGGTTCCAACAAATCTTACATATAATACGACATATTTCTTACCGAATTTGTAGCCACAAATTAATCTGAATTTATTGCCACCGACGTTGAAAACTACTCTATTGAATGGCTTTCCTTCACAGGGTACAATATCCGCTGTTCGAAAGCTTTTGATAATATCACTTGGAATTTCCCAATCACAAAATTGAAGTTGGTTGTAAAAATCAATGAACGCTTTCTTCATTATAGCATTGCCTTCACAATGATTCATAACATTAGCCCATTTGAAGATTTTTACTTTCATATTGCAAGATAGGCAATTTTTCCTTTGTACGCAAATTGCGTACTATTTATTTTTATTTGAAAATTGCTGAAATTCATCCACCAAAGCCCGTGTAAACATCTCTGCCCCCTCACCATTAAAATGCCCAACGTCAAAAGAGTATTTTGCCAGATAAAATTCATGGTATTTCATGGGGTCGCACATATCAATTTTATGGGTATCGGGAATGGCATTATATAATGAAAGTAAACCCGGATTACGCGGTTGTCGTAGAAGTATCAGTTGAATCCCCTTGAGTTCTGCCTGTCGAATGAGACTTTTAATTTTCGCAACATTAGCCGGAGCAGCAGGGAGAAATGACTTATTTCTTTTATACTCCTTTATAGTGGCTTCGTAACGTTTTGTCAGCACAGTCGTGTCTTTAAAAAAATTATCCAATCGCTTGATAAATGTACTGTCCGTAGTGCCTGCATCTACCTTTTCTTCATCCAATCCATAATAACCGTCACCATACGGTCCGAGTGCTTGTGGGTAGTTGGTTTTACCATTAAATTTCCAGATAGATTCCAACATGCCCATTTTCCATATGCTACTCAAATAACTTATCGTATAATTCCACGCGATACCGTATCGTTTATTTTGCATACACGCCATGAATGCCGTTTTGTAAGTAGGAAAATCAAGACAATATTTAGCACGCAAACTATTACGATTGACTTCAGCGAGGTCGGTTATCATATTTAATTCCAAGAAAATATACTTCGTATCATCACTACATTCTTCAATAAAATGCTTCAAAAAATGATAGGTTTCCGGTGGTTTCGTCCCGCTATAACTCAGATTAAATGACCGCGTTTTACCATTATTCAAACTATCAAAAAGCGACGGTTGAATATGCCGATACATCCGACTCGACCCCACGAAATAGGTATCATAGCGGTACTCATCAGCTATCACTTTATTCATTTTCGACACCAGACCTTCATTGCCCCAATAGTAAGGTAAATGCCTGTCTGCCAATAACAAAACAAACGACAATAAGGCAGCAAAAAGTAGTATTTTGAGTATAAATTTTCGCATGGTAAGGCAAAGGTAAGGAAAATGTGCTGATGTGTGGATGTGCTGATGTGCTGACGAAAAATATATTACATTTGCAATCAGAAAATAAATACATCAGCACGTCCACACGTCACTACATCAGCACATACATATGAAAACACTCGTAATTTTCGACATCGACGGCACGCTACTCCACTCCAATAAAATTGACAGCTTGATTTTCAAACAAGTATTTGAAGCGACTTTTGGTTTTGAAATGCAGTCGATTGATTGGCGCGATTATCCGCATTGTACGGATACGTCGATTTTGGGGGCTTTGTTTGACCGTGAAGGGGTGGCGCGTCCTTCTTCGATGCGAATGGAGGCGTTTAAGGATGAGTATGTTCGACAACTGGAGCAGGGAAGACTTGCACAACCTGCTGATTTTATGGAAGTTGTGGGCGCAAGTGACACGGTACGACGGCTGATGGCTGATGATAGATTTGAAGTGGGGATTGCTACTGGCGGCTTTCGCAAGCCCGCACATGTAAAGCTCCGACACATCGGCGTCAATCACGAACCCTTGCACGATGCTTATGCCGACGGCAATGAATCGCGCGAAGATATTCTCAACGAAGCCATTGCCAAGACAAAACATTTACCTATCAATCGTATGGTGTATATAGGCGATGCAATTTGGGATGTGCAGACGACACGCAACATGAATATTCCGCTAATTGGCATCCGTATTAAAGGTGATACAGAAACGCTGACGAATGCAGGAGCGAAGGATGTAATTACGGATTATAGTGATTATAAAGGTTTTTTAGAATTGGTGGAACGGGCAGTGGTACCTGCGTAATAATTGGCGGTTAATTTTCTCCGGCATCATCCATCAATTTTAGTTGTTTTCCATCTGTATTTTTCTTTTTTTGGATAAATGGCAAACGAAATTCATCTTTTATTTCCCCCTCATTTTCAAGGCGTTCTGTTATCATTTTGTAGTAATCAGGATGCAATTCGCAGGAAATAAAATTACGTTTGATACGCCTGCATAAAGCCAATTCCGAACCACTGCCACCGAATAATATAAAACAATCATCGCCCTCGTGCGTACAGGATTTGATGAGCATTTCCACCAAATTTAAGGGGATCTGACAGGCGTGAAAGGTTTTATCTTTCGATACATTTTTCACCAAATCAAAATAAAACCAACTATAAGGCATTCGCCCTAAGTGACCGTCGGCGATGCGTTGTTTGATGCGTCGGTCATTGGGATTTTGATATGGGAGAGCCACGTTATTTTTATAGAAATGATTATTTTTTGATTTTGTGGCGTGTAAAATGCTGCGATGTGCGGTCGTGAATCGGCGTTTGCTATGTCCTACATTTGTATTATACACCCATACATAATCTTGCACATCGAATGCGTTTTCATCCAAATATTTGGCACGTAAGTGTGCATTTTGTTTCGGATAATTCATCATAAATAAATTGCCCGTAGGTTTCAGTACGCGCATACATTCGCGGGTGAGTTCGATATACCAGTCGATGTATTCGTTCCATTTTGTGAGGTATTTTTTACCGGAGTAATTAATACCGACTCCATAATCAGGATCGCCATACACCATATCCAATGATTCATCGGGCAACTCGCGCAATACTTCCATCACATCCCGGTTAAGTACCTGATTTCTAAACTGTTCTAACAAAATTGAGAATTAAAAATGGAGAATTGAGAATGATTAAAATGCGTTATCAATTATTCATTCTCAATTCTTAATTATAAAAAATTATCTTGCGATAAACTGTTCATAATATTGCACGATGCGCTCATCGAGCATCACGTCCTGCGGTTTGATTTTTTGTTTCAATAAAATCCCCTCGAATGTACGACAACGACTCAATGCCACGTAGGTCTGCCCGTGTGCAAAAGCACCACGTCCCAAGTCAATCACGACTCTATCAAAGGTCTTTCCTTGACTTTTATGAATCGTCACCGCCCACGCTAAGCGTAGTGGATACTGCGTAAACGAACCGACGGGTTCGGTTTTGATTTCGTTATTGTCCATACCGTATTTGAGAATTTCCCAAGTTGCTTTTTCCACTTCGATGACTTTTTGCTTGCCATCTTCGGTGAGCATGACTTTTATTTTATCAGGGTGAAGCTCTTCTATTTTGCCGAGTGTGCCGTTGACAAATTGACGTTCAGGGTCGTTTTTGACAAACATCACTTGCGCTCCTATCCGTAATTTCAATGCCAAATCCGTCGGAAAAGTACGTTCGCTAAAATTGCCTTCTACTTTTCCGGTGTAGGTCATTTCGAGGGTATTGAGTTCGCGTAGTTTTCGGCTATTTATTTGATTGACAATTCGATTTACCGTAGAAAGCGTGATATAGGAATCATCTGTTTCAAAATTCTTCGGCATATATCGTTCATTTAGCGTATCAATATCATCCCAATCAATGCGATTAGTACGTACGCGGTCGAGTAGTTTGATGAAGCTGAGATTTTCCTGCCGATATACTTTTCGCAATTCAAATGGTTCCAGATGAAATTCGTTGAAGACCATTGCCGAGAAGAAATACGGGCTATCATATTGTAACGAAAAATACATTTGCTCCTCGTTATTAACGATAGGTGGCAATTGAAATAAATCGCCAAAAAACACGACTTGTTTACCGCCGAATGGCGCAGGATTTTCGCAATTCACCCGCAAAAAATAATCAATATTATCCATCATATCGGCACGTACCATTGAAATTTCGTCGATGATGATGGTGTCGATTCGCTGGTATAATTTCTTGTATCTGCGTGGTTTAATGTCTTTTTTGGTAATGGGTTTTGGAGGGAATCCGAAAAAGGAATGAATGGTCTGACCTTGCACATTGAGCGCAGCAATGCCCGTGGGCGCGAGTACGACGACGCGTTTATTCGTCGTATTGCGAAAGAGTTGGAGCAGGGTGGATTTCCCTGTTCCGGCTTTGCCCGTGATGAACATACTCGTATGGTGTTTTTCGAGCAAATCTAAGGCGTAGCGATAGTCGTCGCTGAGTTCGATAGGTGGTTTGTCGAGCATGTCTCAAAGGTAAGATGAAATTGTGTGATTGTGAAATGGTTGGAATTGTAAAATTCGGTGGTGTACGATAAAAATAGGGTAGATTCTTTAAGGCTATCCTTGAGGTACAATCAATTACAGATTTTGAATGTGATTTAATGACTAAAATTCGCTCATATTTTCCTGCAAAAAGAGAATTTAAAGCTATGAAATCATTAAATCAACTTCTGTTATTTCATAAGTAATTGATATTCAATATTACCTCGCAAATCGGTTCACCCTATTTTCCTCGTACACCTCCTAAAATTCTGATGATAATACAATTGAGAATTGTTTTCGCAATTTTTTGATTGAAAAACTTTATTCACATATAAAACGTACTTTTGCAAACTATTTTTCAACGAAAAACGTACCATTACAATCGCGTCATACATTTGAACTTGACGCTTGTACTTGAACTTGAACTTTATCAATGGCTGATAAAAACTTTATAGATTACGTAAAAATCTGTTGTCGTTCCGGCAAGGGCGGGGCGGGGTCTGCCCATTTTCATCGCAGTCGCATCAATCCGCGTGGCGGACCTGATGGCGGTGATGGCGGACGTGGCGGACATATTATCCTCAAGGGCAATGCTCAACTCTGGACTCTACTCCACCTTAAATATAAAAAACATATCATCGCCAAGCCGGGGATGAATGGTGGTGGCGACCGTTCAACGGGAGCAAATGGTGAAGATATTATTCTCGAAGTGCCACTTGGTACAGTCGCAAGAGATGTCGAAACGGGCGAGATTGAATTTGAAATCACAAAAGACGGTGAGAAACGCGTCCTTGTAGAAGGCGGACGAGGCGGTCTGGGCAATGATCATTTCAAATCACCAACCAATCAAGTACCACGCTATGCACAACCCGGTGAAGAAGGCAAGGAAGAATGGAAAATTCTGGAACTCAAAGTGCTTGCAGATGTAGGCTTGGTGGGTTTTCCAAATGCAGGAAAGTCAACACTTCTTTCCGTCGTAACGGCTGCTAAACCCAAAATTGCCAACTACGAGTTTACGACGCTCGTACCCAATTTGGGGATTGTGAAATATCGCGATTTTAAGTCTTTTATTATTGCAGATATTCCCGGAATCATTGAAAATGCTCATCAAGGCAAAGGCTTGGGAATCAGATTTTTGAAGCATATAGAACGTAATGCAACACTACTTTTCCTCGTACCCGCCGACAGCGACAATATTCAACGTGAATACGAAATCCTTTTGAATGAATTGAAACAATACAATCCTGAATTGTTAGATAAGCCACGGATTCTTGCGATTAGTAAATCGGATATGTTGGATGATGAATTGAGAGAGATGTTATTGCCTGAATTGCCGGAGGATGTGCCGCATATTTTCATTTCATCCGTAGCACAACAAGGCTTGGTGGAGTTGAAAGATATGTTGTGGAAAACGATTAATGCTTCGCATTGAACGTAGCGCGGCACTTCCAGTCCGCGCCGCGTTAGTTTGGCTGCAATACACATGAACGGGCTGGAAGCACCGTTCTACGACACGCGGACTGGAAGTGCCGCGCTACGTTTACATTCAAAATTATTTTAGTGAGCAAAACAGTAAAAAGTTGGTTGACATTGAGTGTGCTGACCTTGATTTGGGGAAGCTCTTATATACTGATTAAGAGAGGCTTAGTGGCTTTCAACCCATATCAAGTGGCGGCTTTGCGGGTAGGAATTGCGGCAGTTGCTTTTTTCCCGTTTTTTCTCATAAAAAGAAAAGAAGTACGTTGGCAAGATTGGAAATATTTGGCTGTCGTGGGTTTGATTGGTACGGGAATTCCGTCATTTTTATTTCCATTGGCGCAAACGGAGATTAGTAGTTCACTGGCGGGAGTGCTGAGTACGATGACACCGATTTTCACCTTGATTTTAGCAATTTTATTTTTTTCAACAAAGGTAGCTCGACGAAATATATTGGGCGTGATTATCGGATTGGCAGGTGCGACGGGATTGATGATTTTTGGAAAATCTGCCTTCGGCGATGGCAATAATTGGTATGGTTTATTGATTGTTTTGGGCTGTCTTTGTTATGCTACAAGTGTTAATACAGTTAAAGTCGGATTACAAAATCTCAATCCAATTACTTTGAGTTCGGCGGCTTTTGCGTTGTTGCTACCGTTTACGATATTCGGTTTTTGGTGGACGGATATACCCGATACGCTACGCACGCATCCGCAGGCTTGGGAGTCGCTTGCGTACATTGCGGGACTGTCGTTGGCGGGAACGTTTTTTGCATCAGTGTTGTTCTTTTGGTTGGTGCAATTAACGAATGCGGTTTTTGCTTCTACGGTGGCTTACCTCATGCCAATTGTAGCTATTGGACTTGGGGCTTTGGATGGAGAGATGATTACAGTCTGGCACTTTGCGGGGATGGGATTGATATTGATTGGGGTGTATTTGGCGCGGGAGTAAGTAAATATTGAATAGCACATATACACAAAAAATTTCGGTGGAATGTCTTGGTGGTGAATATTGATAATTTTGCTAATTGAGTTAATTGGTTACTTGACGTTAAAATGAACTGATTTAAACTTTTGATTTGTATACACCTCATTTTGAGAGAAAATAGTCATAGATTATTTACTTTTTTAGGAAAAAAGTAAATAATGCATTGAATATCCAGTATTTATACTATTTTTGCAAGGCTATTCACCAAGATAATTAAATATTTATATATTGCATTCTGCAATAAGAGTTTTACGATAGTGTTTGTAACACTAGTGGGATCATTCATATACTTATCCACCCACCTGACATTTAATTCAAACCTAATTTCTTATTAAATTCACTAAAATGAAAAAAACCTTAAACATACTATTTCTCCTGTTTATAATAAATTTCGCTATAGCACAAACACAAGATTGTTGTGAGAATATCTGTGACAATATGACTATATATGGAGATGCTGATAATAATATTCCTCTCAGAATCAAGCATTATGATGATTTTATTTATCTCACAGGTACAACAAATATTTCAGATCAATCCTTCGCAACTTTCAGCAAATTAGATATCACAGGTCAAGTCATCTGGCAATATAGATTTGATGTACAAAGTATTTTTTATGATTTTGTCAAAATTGGTTCTGAATTTCTCCTTGTCGGTAGCACAATACCTTATCTGATTGGAGGCAATCCTGTCGATACTCAATCAATCTTAGCTCGAATTGATGATAATGGAAACCCCATTTATATCAGGTCTTATCAAAATTCGGGACGAGAAGCCTTTTACAGAATACTTAAACACCCTAATCCCCCAAACGCAAATGCCCCTTATTATATCAGTGCTTTTGAAAATGTTGACGGGGCACCTTCCTTCAATGATAAAGTTCATCTTCATAATTTAGATGTAGTTGGCAATATAGTTTGGTCGGTAGAATACAACACCTCACAATTTGATGAGCAATTCTACAGAGATATAGCACCTACCAATGATGGTCATCTTATGTTATTGGGGAATTATCTTCCTGCTAATCGAGGTGTTGTACTAAAAGTGGATGGTACTAACGGACAAGTTTTATCCGCAAAAGAAGCAAGTGATAATGTAATTTACAACGGTGTTAGAGAGCTTAGTGATGGCAATATTGTTGTTTCAGGGTTCTTTCTCGGCACACCCCGTGAATCTTTACTTTCATTATTCGACAGTAATTTGAATTTTCTTAGCAGTACAAGATTAAATAACGGCGGAGTTCTGAATATCACATCAATCGATACTGATACTGATGATAATATCTATGGTGCAGGCGAGCTCAACAACGGGCAACCTGTAATCATTAAAGCAAATACGGTCGGTAATCAATTTAATATAGTCGCTGCAAAATATTTTACTGACGGAGAGAGTACATTTTATGATGCAACTATTCATGTAGATGGTACAAATTTGTATTACGCTGATGGAAGGGCAAATAATCCGCTTTCTCCCGGTGGACAGGACATTGCATCAGGTTATTTCAATACAGCTTTGTCTGATGATTGTCTAGTAGATGCCGAAATCGTCAACAATAATGTAAACTATACTTTTACTAATTCTGATATTACAGCCACTAATTTTACTATTTCCAATCCCACAAATACTATCAATTTAGTTCCTTTAAATTATAGCAGTCAACAGTTTTGCCCCAATCCAGATTGTCCCGAGCCTCCTTCCCCCGACATAGTCCCTACACTTAGTGAATGGGGGTTGATAATGCTTGGTTTATTCGTTTTAATCATTGGAATTATTGCAATTAAGAGAGAGGAAGAAGTACTCGAGGTCAACTAAAAAACGCGACAAAAACAACTTTATATTTTAGCGGCGTTTCTAAGTAAGGTTTTTGTAGTGTTTTATGCCTACATTTGTAGCGATTATCCATTTATCAAACAATGCATCCTACACACTTCTTCATTATTGGCGCACAGCGTTCGGGCACAACTTATCTCTATCATTTATTGGACAAACACCCCAATATTAGTATGGCAAAACCTATGCGCCCCGAACCCAAATTTTTCATTCATCCACCAAAAGAAACAGACATCCAAAATTACCTAAACACTTACCACCTGATACAAGAAACACCTATACAAGCATTTGGAGAAAAAAGCACCAGTTATTACGAAAAACCTGAAGTTGCTGACAACATCTATCGCTATTTCCCTGATGCTAAAATAATTATGATGCTCCGCAATCCTATTGAAAGAGCCATCTCCAACTATTTTTTCACTTTACAACATGGTTTAGAAACCCGAACACTTAAAGAAGTCTTCATTCAAAAACTCCCCTCGCCGACAAAACCACAACATATCTCCGTTTCCCCATTTGATTATCTTGAAAGAGGAAATTATTCTCAATACTTACCTGCCTACATTCACAAATTCGGCATTAACAATATAAAAATTTTACTCTTTGAAAATTTTACAAATAATACTCAACACCTGCTATCTGATGTTTTCAATTTTTTAGAAATAAATCAGTATGAAGTAGAGATTGACGGTAGTAAAAATGAATCACAAAAAATACAACAAATTCCCGCAGAGGTGTGCCAAACACTCGCAAATTATTATTCAAATGAAATCGAAAAATTAGAAGAAATGATTGACGTGAATTTAAATATTTGGGAAATTTAAACATCAAAAATAAGTGCAAGTACAAATTCAAGTTCAATAATTTATTCGCTTTCAGCGAATTATAAAAAATGAAAGTGACGCATAGTTCAATCCAGCCACTTACTACACTTTTTTATCGTTTCTATTTTTCAAAAAGTATCCCCACGGTAGCGGATAAATACGCTCAGAAATAAAATGAATCAATACAAACTCGATAAAAAATGAAATCGCCGTAGCATACGCAGCACCAATTACTCCGTAATATTTGATGAGAAAATAATTAAGCGTCAAGTTGACTACTATTTTGACAAATGCTAAATAGGTCAAATATATATTTTGTTTAAAATACATGACATAGCCCGACCGCAACACATACCACCCATAAAAGCTATACGACAAGGCTATCCAAAAAACATACTGTACACCGCCATGATATTCCGGCTTAAATAAGTAATACACCAAAGGCGCAAGTATTGTCACTCCAAGCGCAGCCAAAATAAAACCTGCCATTCCTGCATACGTATATAAGACAATTTTTCGACGTGCCGCTTCCGTATCTCGTTTAATGAGTTCATACAAAAAAGGCACCCAAGCCAATGCAAAAGCCGATTGCAAAACCAACACCACACTGCCTATCTTATATCCGGTTTCATATATGCCCAAATCGCCCAAATTCTCCATATTTCCGATAAAAATACGGTCAGAAAAATTAACAATCGACGACGCCACATATGCCGGAATTAATGGAATCGCAAACTTCCACGCATCGAGTTGATACTCCTTCGAAATTTTTCGCGTGAGCAAACCACTCCGATGCAACAAATACAAGCCAATTATCGTAAAAATCCCTTTACTCCCTACAATCGACCATACGCGCCCATCATAATTCCATTTGAGGGCAACGACAAACAATAAGGCAAGTGCCATCTCCAACAGCGTCATCCCCACATTAAATGTTACATGCTTAAGCGGTTGATTATTAACCTGATAAATCACAGAGATGACAGAAGGAATCAATATCACCAAACAATAAAACGGAATAACAGGCATCCATTTAGGGTCGAGTTGAATAGCTTGTGCCAAGTATTTTCCAAAAATTAAAAATAACAAGAGAAAAATACCAAATGACACCAAAGGGTTGAGTATCGAGGAACTCACATAACTCGGAAAGTTCTTTTTACCAAAATCACCTCTATAAAACTCGACGCTAATAGCAGACGTAACACTCAATATAATCAAGGGCGCAACCACTCCTGTAGTCGCATAAATCAGCCCTAAAATCCCCATATTTTCAGTCCCGACGACATTTGCTACGATAGGTAATATTAGAAACCCCGCTGCCTTGCTACTCAGCCCGGAAATCGTATATAGGGAAAGCGATTTGAGTAATTTCATAATTAGTTGGGGAAGATTTTATTGAAAAAAATATTCATAAAATACTCTTGTGATAAAGTGTTTGTCTAACTTTGCTTGTCACTGAACTGGTTTAAACTTTTGATTTGAAGCCGAAAAACAAGGATTTATAGTTCTGATGAAAGCTTTTTTGAGGCGCATAGTGGAGCTACGTAACGAAAAAAAGATAAAATCAGGTTCATAAAGCGTTGTTTTGCAGTCCAAAGGAAAAGTCTAAACCAGTTCACTGCATACAAAAGTATGTTTCATCCCTACTTAAACAAAAAAATAGCAAGAAAAGTATGCTTAAAAAAATACAGAACAAAATAAAAACCTTCCAATACGCCGGAAAAAGAGATGCTTTTTTCAAAAAAATCGGTGTACAGCCCAAAGACGCAAAAAAATATGCCCAAGAACTAAAACAAGCTGGACTAATTGAGTATATCAGGCAACAACGAGCAGATTTTAACGCCAATTCAGAAGATAAAAAAATCAGAAATCACGACTTCTCCTTTGGAGGGCTTGGTGAAAATGAATCTATTCAATTATATTGTCTCTTGCGCACGATACGTCCCCAAATTATCGTCGAAACCGGTGTTTGTAATGGTGTTTCCAGCACAATCATTCTTAAAGCGTTAAAAGAAAATGGTTCGGGCAGGCTCATATCTGTAGACTTCCCCGAAATCGAAGGACTGATATACAACGAAGGCACATTCTGGGCAGGTAAAGGCGGCTCGGTCGTTCCAAAAGATAAGGCTCCCGGATGGATTATTCCCGATGAGCTACGCAAAGGTTGGGAACTGCACTTAGGTAAAAGCCAAGACTTGCTCCCCGACATTATGGCGAATGAAAAAAACGTAGATATTTTCATTCACGATAGCGAACATTCCTACGAGTGCATGACCTTTGAATATCAATGTGCTTTTCCGCATATCAAAAAAGGAGGCTTACTCATTTCGGACGATATATTTGCCAACAGTGCTTTCGACGATTTTGCCGAAAAAATTAATTATACCAAGCATTACCTCAGCCCCGAAGTCGGCATTTTAATCAAATAATACCGGTTGCGAGTTGCGGATTACGAGTTATATTTTTTTGTAAAAAACTTGTAATCTGCAACCCACAATCCAGAACTCGAAACATTTGAAAAACAGAATTATACATATTGCACCGGATGAAAAATTTATCGCTGCGGCAGATTGGCTATTCGGGCAGGCTTTTCCCAAAACCGAACATATTTTTTACATTCTCTCAGAAAAAAATAAGCAACCAAAACACGTCAAACCTCAAACGAATTATCATTTCATTACGGGCAGTTCAGATGATGTGAAAATGCTAACCCAAGAAATCCACGCCAATGACCTCGTGATTGCCCATTATCTCCTTGAATTTAGTTGCAAACTACGACTCGCCACTCATCCCAATATCAATTTTATGTGGATTATGTGGGGCAAAGATATTTTTGAATCGGGTCTATACGAAGGCGAAACCCTCGGCGTACAAACCAAAGCTGTTTTTGCAGAAAAAAAATCGCTAAATCTCCTCAAGCAAGGCGTCAAAAAAACACTGCAAACAACAGGTTTTATTTTCTCTCCACAAAAAAAAGTACAAGCAATCAAGCTCATGCAATTCATTGGTTGTCCATTTGTTGAAGATTTTGAAATGTTTAATCAATTAGGCTTTTTCAATGCTGAGGCCAAACCTGTTCGTACTTCTTATTATCCCTTAGAATTTATTTTCAAAGACAATTTAGATGAAAAAGTCAATGGCGACTACATACAAATCGGCAACTCCGCCACCGCCACCAATAACCATTTAGAAGTATTCGATTATCTGAAGAAAGCAGACTTGGGCAATAGGAAAATTATCGTACCACTGAGTTACGGCGATAAAAAATATGCAAATTACATCCGAGATAAAGGACGGGAATTATTTCCGAATAACTTCTACCCACTCATAGATTTTATGCCTTTAAAAGCATACCAAAAAACGATGCAAGCTTGTGGAATTGTAGTCATGAATCATCACCGCAAACAAGCTACGGGAAATGTAATTTCTATGCTTTGGATGGGTGCAAAATTATTTATAAATGAAAAAAGTATGACCTATCATTTTTTAAAAAGAATTGGTTGTCATATTTTTTCTACTGAAAGAGAGTTATCAAAACCTGACGCACTCACATTACTTAGTGAAAAAGAAATCACACACAATCGCAGCATATTGTTGGAGCATTTCTCAAAAAATAAAGTCATCGAAAATTTGAGAAGCGACCTCGCTGCGTTGAATGTCTCATAAAAACATGAATTAGGATATCTGACTTCTGACAGCGAAGCGTTCTGACTTCTGATATCTTTTCATGCTAAATATCCTCTAATATCTCCTCCTCTTTCTGCAAATCAGTATAAGACATCATCACTTCCTTCTCATCGCGGCTGATTTCGATTTGCTGATTGAGTTGAATCCACATCGCAGTTTGGTGGTTATTAATGGTATCAGTAGGAACGTAAAAATCGGGTTTTCCGTATTTTTTTTCGTATAATTTTACGATGGCGTCTTGTACCTGTTGTACGTCTTTTCCTTTGGGAATCTTGGGTTTGCACTCCATTCTAAAGAGGCGATTTTCATGATAAAAGGTATCGAAATAAACCGGCATTTTATTAATCCCTGCCGCTCCTCGCAAGTTCAAATCATACACAAAAATGCGTGTATTTTTAGTTTTGAAAATGCCATAAATACGCTTTTCCTTTTCCAATTTATTTTTGTGTTGGAAAACTTCCTTTCGTGTCATCCCAAATTGGTGGTCGAGAATGATGTCGGCATTGCGCTCATTTTTGGCGAGTTCATCACCGATTTTCATGGCGATTTGTTCTTCCAAAGTTAGTGGTATTTCTTCTTCTTGTGGAGCTTGCTGCTTGCAGGCAGTCATCAAAATTGTAATAGCAAAAAGTATTAAAATATTTTTCATAATTCGGAACGGTGGACGGCTGACGGTGGACGGTACACGGCTAACGACAGGCGATTTTTTTTATTTTTTTTTTGCAAAAAAGAAAACGAGTAATCACTCAACAATATTTACTCATTTATTCATATAATCATTCTATTTTACCAAAAACTGCTCCAAACCCTTCGTGGATTTCACCTGCATATCACCGTTGTCATCGATATAAATAAAATAGCCTTCGAGGTCTGCGTATGTCTTCACTAACTCAAAAGCACGGTCAATGCCCATCACCATGCAGGCAGTCGCATAGGCATCTGCGGTCATACAATCATTTGCAAAAATGGAGGCACTCAAAAGTGTATTTGCTTCCGGGAACCCCGTTTTAGGATTGATAGTATGTGCGTATTTTTTTCCGTCTACTTCGTGGAAATTACGGTAATTGCCCGATGTAGCAAGAGCTTTATTTTTCAACTGTACCTTTGCTTGCAAATCCCGTGTAGACGCATCTTCCGAAGGTGTATTGATGCCCATGAGCCACCAATCACCGCGCGGATTTTTGCCTTTTGTACGTACTTCACCACCAATTTCGACCATATAATTTTCGATGCCTTTTTCTTCTAAAAAATCTGCGATTACATCCACTCCATACCCCTTTGCGATAGCACTAAAGTCAAGTTGTATGCCTTCTTCCAATTTGGCATATACGCCAAATTTCGGAGCAACTATCTTATCAAATCCCACGCTTTTCATCAAGTCTTTTACCTTCGTCTCGTCCACCTCTGTCACCGCTTTTTTCGGCGTATAACCAAAGCCCCAATAATTAACCAAAGGCATCACCGTCGGGTCAAATGCACCGTCTGTTTTCTGATAAATTTCTTTGGCTTTCATAAAGACTTTATCAAAATGCGGTGTCCCTTTCTGTGTCCGTGTTTCTTTTTTATTAAAAATGGAAATATGCGAATCTTCTATGTAGGTCGAAAGGTCTTGATTGACAGCAACCAGCAAGCTGTCGATAGCCTTCTGATGACCTTTTTTTGCGGGGTCGTGGTATTTTACGCTGTAGGTAGTCCCCATTGTTTTCCCTTGAAATGCAAAGTCGGGCGAAACGGATTTCGCAGGTTCTTTACAGGCATTCAAGATGAGAAATGATAATACAAACACAAGTGATTGCCACCCTATTTTTTCCATAAAAAAGAAACGCATATTACTAATTTTGAATTTTGAATGAATGAATTTTGAATGGAAACAACGACACCACAATACCACAACACGACTCTAATCAAATACCATCCAACCAATGTTATTTGTTTCATCACATTCGCGAAGCGTACCCAATGCATCTACTTGTAAAATAATGATAGCCAGATAATTACTCTGTTTTCGGCGGTCTACTTCGATGATGCCTGTGTAGTACTCGCCGTTGTGAAGTATGCCGTTATTCGGGACATCTTTTTCGTAAATATAGGTCGCGCCGGCGGCAATATCACCCCGATTGAGTTGTTCATCACCTGAAAAATAAGCGCGCACGACCGTGTTATCCGTACGTTTTCGTTTTGCGCCAAAGAGGTTAACAGGTTCCACACCTTGATTGTAGACAGTGTATTGAAGGATGAGACATTTTTCTTGAATTTCAAGTATGTCAATCGCTCCGATGACCAAATCAGGACAAGACGCATCACCGTCAGATTGTGCTTGTACGGTGAGTTGAATGGATAATGCGAAGATGAAAAGAATATATTTCATAATTGACTCAAACTGCGGAGTGTTTTACGCAAAAAATAACCCGCAACTCGTAACCCGAATTATTCCTCCACAATTTGCATCGGACGGTTGATACTTTCTTGCAGCGAAATGAATGTTTCAGTACGTTGAATACCTTCTATTTGTTGGATTTTATCATGGAGAACATCACGGAGGTGGTTGGTGTTTTTGCAAACAATTTTTGCAAATATACTGTACGTACCTGTCGTATAATGTGCACCCACTACCTCAGGAATTTTCGCCAAATCTGCCGCTACATCATCATACATAGAGCTTTTATTGAGATAGATACCCAGGAAAGCAGATACATCGTAGCCGAGCTTTTCGTAATCCACAGCAAGATTCGCGCCTTTGACGATGCCCATTTCCTCCATTTTATTCATTCGAACATGGACGGTGCCACCTGATACGTGTATTTCTTTGGCAATATCAGTATACGGCGTTTTGGCATTTTTCATTAAAATGGATAATATCTTCTTGTCAATTTCGTCAAGACTTATCTTATTCATCTGTTTTTGATTTATTTTCAATAAAGACGCAAATTTATTTATTTTTTTTCAATGAAAAATGGTTTTAAAGGTAGTTTTTTAAAAAAAATGCAAATCACACACCGTGTGCTGCTTTTTGTTTTTAAGCTCAAGTTCAAGTATCAAGCGCAAGTTCAAATTACTTGATTTGGCTGTGCCAAATCATACTACATCAATGAATTTGCACAGCAAATTCCAAAATTTGAACTTGCGCTTGATACTTGTACTTTTTGCTACCTTTCATGAAATTCTGTCAAACCATCCAGAGGATTCTTGATAAATCGTCCCGATATCAAATCGAGTGCCTCCATTTCTTCCTTCAAAATATCTTGATAATAATAAGCCACAGAGCCAATGTAATGCACTCGCCATTCTTGGCATTTTTCATATTTCATCACATGACGCACGAGAAATTCACGGAAATTTTCTCGCAGTAGATTCATCACAAACGGATGTTCACGATGGTCAATGCAGAAGCGCGAGAATTGAGCAACATAACGACTCGGTATATCACTTTGGTAAACATTTCCGATGTAGTCGTCTTTCGTGAGTTGGTATTGTTCTTTAAATTTCGCGGCGAGTTCCTCTGGCATTTCGCGATAAAAATATGCTTTGGTCAGCAGCCTGCCAATGTGCGCACCACTTCCCTCATCACCAATAATGAAGCCCAAAGACGGTAGATTATCTACAATTTTTTCGCCATCATAAGCACAAGTATTCGAGCCTGTACCCAGTATACAGACAATACCCGGTTCGTCGAAACTACTCGCACGTGCAGCCGCAAGCAAATCGTGGTCTACCTCATTATTTGAATTGGGAAATAAGCCATTTAGCGCATCACGTACAGTTTTATTTTCGCGTATAGATGAGCAGCCCGCTCCATAGAAGAAGACTTCCTTTATCAACTGTGGACCAAAACCCAACTGCGGTAATAGCGTATCATTCAAACTTTTATGTATTTCGTTCGTTGATACATAATGCGGGTTAAGACCTATCGTGGAAAAGTCTCTATACGGATTTTGTCCGTCTAATAATCGCCAACTTGTTTTTGTAGAACCACTATCAGCTATCAGTAACATTTTAATTCTTATTTTTGCCGGACAAAAATGATAAAAAATTCTAAATTACATGTATCAAAT
>JAHDEO010000007.1:14189-20386 GCA_020628725.1 Saprospiraceae bacterium | reverse complement strand
GTAGAAGCTGCTATCAATAGTATTTTGACAGAACTTGACCCGCATTCGAGCTATATTCCCGAAGAGGAACTCGAAAGCGTAAATGCCTCATTAGAAGGGAGTTTTGATGGAATTGGCATTCAATTTACTATCATAGACGATACGATTCAGGTTATTTCGCCGCTTGCGGGCGGTCCTTCCGAAAAACTCGGCATCCGTGCAGGCGATAAAATCGTAGAAATCAACGACACTACCGTAGCCGGCATCGGCATCACCAATGCGAAAATCATGGAACGACTACGCGGTGACAAAGGTACAGACGTGAAAGTCGGTATACAACGCGGTGCCAATCCTGAAGTCATTCATTTTGACATTACGCGCGATAAAATTCCTGATTATAGCCTTGATGTGAGTTATATGGTCGATGACAGAATTGGTTTTGTAAAAATCAATCGCTTTAGCAGTACGACTTATGAGGAGTTTATGAAAGCCATCGAAAAACTTGACGAAGCGGGGATGAAAGACCTCATCATCGACGTGCGTCAAAATCCGGGCGGCTACCTTCAGGCTGCTACCAAAATCGTCGGACAACTTTTCGACGATAAACGACTGCTCGTATACACAGAAGGGCGGACTCAACGTCGCAATGAATACAAATCTACAGGACGTAATTTTTATGATATTGAAAATGTAGTCGTATTGATAGATGAAGGTTCGGCATCGGCAAGCGAGATATTGGCAGGAGCAGTACAGGATTCGGACAGAGGCAAGATTATCGGACGGCGTTCTTTTGGAAAAGGACTTGTACAAGAACAATACAACCTCAATGACGGCTCTGCTCTACGTCTTACTGTAGCGCGCTATTATACACCATCAGGTCGCTCTATTCAGAAACCCTACAAAGGCAAAAAAGGCGACTATGACAAGGATATTGCCGAGCGTTTTGAGCATGGCGAAATGGAAAATCCTGATAGCATAGCTGTCGCGGATACTACGCGTTATTACACGGAAGATGGTCGCGTGGTGTATGGTGGCGGTGGTATCACGCCGGATGTTTTTGTAGCCCTTGACCCGGTTCTTAACAATCCTTATTTCTTGAAAACTTCGCAATACATCATGGAGTTTTCGTATAGTTATTTGAATAAAAATCGCGATAAAATAGGCGAATACGAATCTGCTGATGATTTTGTAGAAAAATACAAAGTCAGCGATAAAGTATTGGAGCAATTCTCCGAATATGCCTCACAAAAAGGCATAGAAAAAGATAAACGTGCTTTCAAAAAAGCAAAATCTGCGATCGCAAATCGAATCAAAGCACACTTTGCAAGAGACTTATTTAAAGCAGAAGGATTTTATCGTGCATGGAATCATGAGGATAAAATATTTGCGGAGGCGATGAAGGAATTGAAATAAACAAGCTCAAATACAAGCATCAATCGCAAGTTCAAGTATGCGATTTGGCGAAGCCAAATCAATAATGTAAAAAAGAATTTGCACAGCAAATTTTCATAACTTGAACCTGCGCTTGATTCTTGTACTTGAACTTAAAATCACTGTATTTCAAATCCATCAATGTAGTAAATGTATCCAATGGTCAATCCCAGCACACGATGGTTGATTGGTTGGTATCCCTCGGGTTGCATATCAGCATCAATGTCAAGCAAATCACTGATACCCAATGTATAGCGACCTTCTATAAACAAAGCATTTTCAAATCCTAATCGAAAAGCAGTTCCCACACCAATGTGAATAGCTGTATCCCATCTGCGAATATTTTCCGCTTCGAGGTTCACCCTTGTAGTTCCCGAAATATCAGTTTTATCTTGTGCAGACATCAGGTAGGCAATGCCGGGACCGAGATTAAGATAAGCTTTTATTTTTTCGCCGCTAATCGTCGTTTTACCTAAAATATTAAATTCCAGATAATTAAAATTACGTACTGCCGAAATATCCGCCGGACCATCAAAGCGAATGCCTCGCTGCGAGAAGTTCACTTCGGGCTGCATTGAAAATAAACCGCCACTGCTGATATTATAAAATACGCCGGCTTGAAAGCCTGTTTTTTTAGCCGGGCTTATTTGTATCGAATCGGGTACATTTACGGTATAATCCGATAAATTGCCTCCAAGTCGAAGTCCGTATCCCGTTTGTGCATAAGTATTTACACAACAAAAAAATACGATAATGAGGTTGATTAATTTGAGTGAATAATTCATATTGATGTAACATGGACATTCTGTCCGTAATGAAGCACGGACAGGAATGTCCGTGTTACGTTTTAAAACGATAAATCTTTCCTTCTTCTCCGGCAATAAAACCTGTTCCGTTTTGATAGAAAATTCGATGAAAAGTCACATCCGGTGTATTTTCTACAATTTTCCATGAGTCGCCACCATCATCTGTCCACCAGAATAATCCGCTATCACCTACGATGTAACCTTCGTTTTCATTTTTAAACCACACATCACGAAATTTCTCATTGCTCACAAATACATTATTCCCGTCGCGAATTTTTAGCCACTTCCCTCCCCCATCGGTGGTTTTGATAATTGTACCGCTTCTGCCTACGGCATATCCAACCTCTTGATTAACAAAATATACTGCATTAAAAAAATCGCCTTGTATATCGCTTGCTTGCCAAGTAAGCCCCCCATCCGTCGATTTGCCCACATAGCCGTAGCCCACAGTATGAACGGTATTTTTATCGGTAAATTGCACATCACGCAACTCGTGTGCCAGAGGGTAATACACCGTATCAGCCGTCCCATTGATATTATTGAGTCGATAAATGACGCCAAAAGCAAAATTTTTCCCACCAACAATTACACCTGTATTTTCATCCCAAAAATCTACAGCATTCATCGTTTCTCCTTCCGGTGGATAATAAGGTGCCCACCATGTATCAGCATCGGGTTTGTAGAATGCTTGTCCGTCAAAACCAACTAAGATAGCCGTCTCCGAAGTCAAAAATTCAATATCTAATAGTCCGTTATTGGCAAAAGTGTCGGTGCGCCATGTATCGCCGCCATCATTGGTGATGAGCCATTCGCCGTGTTGCCAGTGTTTGCCGCCGATAGCATAACCTGTGTCCGGATGTGTGAAGGTGATGTCGTATAATATGGCAGTGGTGGGTGTAGTGAGGGATTCAAGTTGGATGGTGGTGCGGTCTTTTCGACAGCCAAAGAATACAAGTATAAACGTAAATATCAGGAGCGAATTGATAGGTTTTTTCGAAACTTTTAAACCCATAAGGTTTTTGGAAACTTTATAGGTTTGATTTCCGATTTTTGAGACTAAAGAACAAGCGAGAGTTGTCGGGTATTTTGAAAATATCCGACGATAAAGACCATCTTTCATCATAAAAGCACAGGGTTTAAACCCTGTGCTTTTATGATAGAAAATAATTTTCGATATTTTTTTATTACTAATAATCAAATAATTGCAATCGTATTTTTTCATTCCTGTAAATGCAAAACTAACGCGGCGCGGACTGGAAGTACCGCGTTACGATAGTTCCCCATGAACAGCATCTAAAATTGCTCTGACACGCTCATGTGTAGGGGCTTGTGCGTATACGCGCAATACGGGTTCTGTTCCCGATGGGCGAATCATCGTCCATTCATCTTCATTGAAATAGAATTTGAATCCGTCGATTGTCTCTACGCGCTCAATTTTATTTTTACCAAATGAGTCGAATGCATTGTTTTTACATTCCTCAATAATTGCTAGCTTTTTAGCTTCATCAATGTGGAGGTCGTCGCGATCAAAAGCAAATGAACCAACCATATCATAGACCTCTTCGATAAGTTCTTTGAGTGATTTTCCGGTTTTTGCCATAAATTCGAGTAGCAATAAACCCATCCAAATACCATCACGTTCGGGGATGTGTCCCGCTGCTGCGATACCGCCTGATTCTTCACCACCTACGAGCACAGTTTCTTTGGTCATAATTTCGGCGATGTATTTGAAACCAATCTTAGTGACTTCATATTTAACCCCCAACAAATCACACATTTTCTTCATTTTATCCGTTACGGAAAAGGTGATGACAACCTTTCCGTCCATGTTTTTATATTTTTTCAAATACAATAACAAGAGGAGTAAAATGTGGTGTGAATCGACAAAGTTGCCATCCGCATCATACATACCAATGCGGTCGGCATCACCGTCATTGGCCAGTCCGCAGGCGATGGTCGGGTCGTTTTTGATGGTAGCGGAGAGTTCGCCGAGATTACGGTGAATGGGTTCGGGAGCTTGTCCTTTGAATGAGGGGTCATCGTCGCAATGAAGCTGAACACAATTGGGAAGTAGGCGTTGAACTGCGCGCTGACCGGCTCCATACATCGCGTCGTAAGCGAGTTTGATGCCTGAGTTTCGGATAGCATTCATGTCAAAATTTTCTTTAACATGACGAATGTAAATATCCTCCAAATCAATATAATTCAACATGCCGCCATCGTGTAATGACTCCAATGACGAAAGTTCTAAATCTACTTGATTATCAGGAATTAATGCTTCTACTTCTGCAATACCTGACGGAATAGTTGGTCCACCGTAAGCAGATTTGAGCTTGAAGCCGTTGTATGAAGGTGGGTTGTGGCTTGCAGTGATGACGATACCAACTTGTGAGTTGGTTTTGACCACGCCAAGCGATACCATCGGTGTGGAAACGAAACCTTTAGCGAGGTGAACTTTGATGTCATTTGCACCCAAAACTTGAGCTGTGACTTTCGCAAACATCTCGCCTCCAAATCGGCAGTCGTGACCGATTACGGCTTTGTCCCAGCCTTTTTCTATCATCCATGATGCGGTGGCTTGAGCCACTCGTTTCACGTTTTCTACGGTGTAGGTGTCGGCAATGATGGCTCGCCAGCCGTCTGTTCCAAATTTTATTTTAGTCATATCGAGTTGCAGGTTACGAGTTGAGGGTTTTCGAATTACAAACTCGTATCAAATTTTTATTTTGCAAAAGTATTAAACGTAAAGGGATTTTTCAAATTGCTTTTTGGGGGATAATCGGCAGACGAAGATTATTATGGAATATTTCCGATTGACTATCAAAATATTCGTTTGAACAAAAGGATTCGTCTGACGACACTGGTGACAAAAAAAAGACCTGCACCGCTTCAGGTGTAGGTCTTCAATATCTTAGAGGGCATGCAAGATGCCTGTGTTACTTGTTAGCAGATTCTTCTCCACCACCATCAAATGATTGGTTGACAACAGATGCCATTTCGAGCATTTCGTTGTATTCTTCGGGTGTCAAACCATCGAGGCAGAAGTGTATCGGATTTATTTTTTTGCCTTTATGCAACACTTCGTAGTGTAAGTGTGGTGCAGTAGATGTTCCTGTGTTTCCAACTGTACCGATGACATCTCCTTTCATCACTTTTTGTCCTCTCTTCACATTGATGTCTTGCATGTGAGCATACATGGTTTTGTAACCGTAGCCGTGGTCTATCACTACGCGATTACCATATCCTGAACGGCTTTTGGTGACTTTGTGGATTCTACCGTTGCCCGTTGCATAAATGGGTGTGCCTTTTGGCGCGGTAAAATCAATGCCGTAGTGCATTTTCTTGATTTTGTGGATGGGGTGGATACGCATACCGTAACCGGAGTAAAGCTTGATACGGCGAGAGAGTTTGCCGATAGGACGGATAGAAGGAATGGAGTTGAGCATTTCTTCTTTTTCGCCTGCCATGTCGCGGATTTCGTCGAGTGACTGTGATTGCATGGCGAGTTGTCTGCCGAGTTTATCGACCTTTGCGGCAGCTTCGGTCATGATGTCTTTGCTGCGGAAGTTTTTGAAGGCTTCGTATTTTTCGCTACCTCCTACGCCGGATTCCCATACGTATTCGTCCATTGGCTCCATTTCAAAAACCATACGGTAGACATTGTTTTCGCGTTGGCGATAGTTGTCCATGATTTTGGAGTAGCTATCCATTTCATCGACCACTTGGGAATATTGAAGTTCCATCTGGTCTATCTCGCGTTCGAGTGCAGCTTCTTTGGCAGTCGGGAAAAATTTGTTGTGTAGTAATACTAATACTACCGCAACAACTAATACCGCCGTGCTATACTCAATAATTTGGAGGAGACGTTGTTGCCATGTTACTACTATCTTTTCGTAAGATAGTGTTTGGGTGTTGTAAATAAATTTGTCTTTTTTCCTCATTTTAGCTTGGATTTGTTATGCAAGGTTTCTCTGTGTGGAT
>JAHDEO010000007.1:0-14089 GCA_020628725.1 Saprospiraceae bacterium | reverse complement strand
GTCTTTTTTCCTCATTTTAGCTTGGATTTGTTATGCAAGGTTTCTCTGTGTGGATGTAACGTTATTTTGAGATATTGGTTGTGAAAACCTTTATCAGTTCAAATTTCTAAAATGCAGACAAAGGTAATTTGAGAATTTTAGAAATTCAAGAAAAATAGGGAGAAGTTATTAACATCTGTTGGTTTGTGACAGGGTGAGTAAGTGTTAATTTATTGATTTTAAGGGGAATATGTTGTTTGAGTTGTCGATAGTGTGAGTCGTCTGCCGATGATTGAAAAGGTCTGTCAACATTCGATATTTGAGTCTTAATTAGCGAGAAAGTAGTGTGATAAGTAACGAGTAAATAATAACTTCACGATTTGGACGGCTTCTTTTACCCTTATTTTCCTCCTCGAAAACAGTCATTTATCCCGATAAACTCCCGCTTTCAAGAAGAAAACTAAGGGCAAAATAACCTCGTCGAAATCGTAAACTTATTATTTGCTCGTTACTAAATGGAGTATGTTGAGGTGTGAAATGTAATATTGGGTATTTTGTTTGAATATTGGAGCAAAGTTGTTTTGCCTGAATGGGTGGGATAATGATAATATTGTGGTGTTTTTATGAATGGTCTGAGCAGCCGTTTTTCCCATAAAAAATAAAAAATGCGTTTGTATGGGGTTATTTTGGTTTTTAGTAAAGTAACCCAAGTTGCAGAAACGCAACTTAGTCCATAGTCGATGGTCAATAGTCCATAGATAAAGGTCAATTTAAAACGAGTTTCACGTATGTCTATGGTCTATGGTCTTCAGTTGGATGTAAGGGCTTTATCTGATTTGAAATCGTCAGACGACAGGCATTAAAAAGATGTAGGGACAGCGCATGCGCTGTCCCTACGTTGTTATCTATCGAAAAGTGTACGATTTAAAAAATCGTTTTACGTTATCTATTTGTGATGATAATTTCGACTTTTTTGCCTGCTTTTGTGCCCATGCCTTTGAAGGTCATTTGACTGGCAGGAACGCCTCGTTTGAGTAGTTTGCGATAGATGCAACGTGCGCGTACTGTGGAGAGATTGGCTCCCTCGCAGTAGGATTCGTTGCAGGCTTCGCTTTCGCCGTTGTCAATGAAACCGTGAATGTCGATTTTGGCATTCGGGTATGCTTTGAGCAATGCGGCGAGTTCGTCTACATCGCGGTATGCCGAGTTGTTGAGTTTGGCAGAATTGGCACCGAAGCGGGTTCTGTCAAATCTGAACATTTTCGGGAAGGTACTCGCGCCGAGCGCCATGTAGTTCGCCATGTTGCAACTCAAGCTACTCTTATTGAAGCCGAGGTCAGTACAGTTTTTACCAAGTGGCTGAGAAGTTGGTTCTTCTTTGTCTTGGTAAGTAATGGTACGTGTTTCGGTGTCTTCGCCACACTTGTTTTTGGCATTGATACGTAGTGTATTTTTGCCCGGTACGAGTGCGAGGTTGATGCCGAATTTGTCGGTATCTGCATTGTACGTGAAGTTATCTATCGGCTTGTTGTTGAATGTGACGTTGATGTTTTCTTTGTCAACGTTGGAAATATCTGCCGATACATTCGCGGAAGCTGCTTCAACTGTAGTGTTGTTTGTGCCACTAATGCGTACATCAGGTACGTCGCAGGCTGCTGCTCCACCGCATCCTCTCAATAGGAAGAATAAGAGTGGAATCAATAACAAGAGTAATGCTAACCACCACCATTTGCGTAGGCATCCGCCGAGTCCTGCACCGTCGTCTGTGGTTGTGGTGGTTGTAGTTGTAACTTTTTCGGTTCTGCCACCGCCTGTCGAGGCTGCCGTAACTGCTGCGGCCTCGCGCTTGCGTTTGGCTTCTGCTTCGGCTTTGACACGAGCTTCTTCGGCTCTTACGCGAGCTGCTTCTGCCTCAGCTTTGCGCTTGGCTTCTGCCTCAGCACGTAGGCGTGCTTCTTCTTCGGCTTTCGCTTTGGCAGCGGCGGCTTCTTTTTGTTTGGTTGCCATTGCTGCTGCTGAAGCGGCAGCGGCTGTGGCAGCGGCGGCAGCCGCTTTTTTCTCGTTTTCAGCTTTGAGACGTGCAGCTTCGGCTTCGGCTTTGCGTTTAGCCTCCGCTTCTGCACGTAGGCGCGCTTCTTCCTCTGCTTTTGCTTTGGCAGCGGCTTCAGCTTTGAGGCGTGCCTCTTCTTCGGCTTTCGCTTTGGCAGCGGCTTCGGCTTCTGCCTTAGCTTTTGCCTCTGCCTCCGCTTTAAGGCGAGCTGCCTCGGCTGCTTTCGCTTCTTCCTCGGCTTTGAGATTGGCTGCCGCGACTTTCGCTTCCTCTTCTTCTTTGCGACGACGCAACATAGCAGCAGAAAGTAATTTGCCTCCTACGAGTGCTGAGCCAATACCGATTGCGGAATTTTCTCCTGTGACACCACTGTAGGCAGTCATCATTTCCTCATTGGATTCGTAGTAGCAACTACGGGCAATCTCCTGATTATTGTCGGCACGAAGTACGTAGTAGTGGTATCTGCCGAGTGCGACTTCGGTTTTCCAATTGTCGCCATCAGGTGCATTTTTGATAACAGAACGTAAGCCGTTGTCACGTGCTGCTTCTGATTCGTAACCTTCACTACGAAGAAGAACCTTGCCGTTTTTGTCGTTGTAAGAGAAGTAGTGCTTGTTGCGCCCTTCGTTGTAAAATTTGTTGAATCCCGTTTTTCCACCATAATCATCACATGCGAGATAATCGTCGGTGCGAAGGATTCTTCTTTCTTCGTCTTCTTTTGCTTTGGCTGCGGCTTCTTCTTTTTGCTTGGCTGCCAATGCGGCTGCTGCTGCGGCAGCAGCGGCTGCGGCGGCAGCTTTTTTCTCTGCTTCGGCTTTCGCCTTAGCTTCTGCTTCTGCCTTGAGGCGTGCCTCTTCTTCCGCCTTGCGTTTTGCTTCTGCTTCGGCAGCAGCTTTGGCTTCTGCTTCGGCTTTTGCCTTAGCTTCCGCCTCTGCTTTGAGACGTGCCTCTTCTTCTGCCTTGCGTTTTGCTTCGGCTTCAGCAGCAGCTTTCGCTTTGGCTTCTGCTTCAGCTTTTGCCTTAGCTTCTGCCTCCGCTTTAAGACGTGCCTCTTCTTCTGCCTTGCGTTTTGCTTCGGCTTCGGCTTTTGCTTTGGCTTCTGCCTCCGCCTTCGCTTTAGCTTTAGCTTCCGCCTCTGCTTTGAGTCGTGCTTCTTCGGCTGCGGCAGCAGCTTTGGCTTCCGCATCTGCATCTACCACACCGGTAGCAGGTGCGCCTGCTCCGGCTACTCTACCGATAAGCAAACCTACAGCTTGGCGCATTTCTTCTTCTGTTTTGTAGAAGAAACTTTTACCGAAGTTTTTGCCATTTTCGTCTTTTAGGTAGAAGTAGTATGTGCCGTTTTTGGCAACTTTGCCTTCGTAATTGGCTTCGCTTGGTGCCAATTCGATGGCTTTTGCCAGGGCTGCTTCTACGGCTTCTTCTGTTGGGAAACCTTTTAGGGTAGTGGTCATGAAGAGCATTTTATCATCAGCATCATTAAACATGAAGTAATGTTTGTCTTCGCCACTTCGGAAAGTTTTGTAGGTCACATCGTTGAACATATATTTGCCCTTACGAAGTTCTACGCGTTCTGCCTTTGGCTTTTTGGTGGTGCGTTTCTTCCTTTTCTTTTTAGGTTTGTCTGCGTCCGCCGTGGGTGCGGGTGGCGGAGGTGCTGCAATACTAAAATTGGCAGAATAGTCGTCTCCGGCTGCGGTGATGTTTTCGGTATCAACGGCTCCGGCTGCGGCAATGACGCCTCCTTGTCCGGTGAGTTGCGCAATCACCTGATTCATCTCTCCTTCTGAACCGAAGTAGCGACTCATCGCAATTTCCTGATTATTACCTGCGCGGAGCGCGAAATAATTTTGACCTGCATCATTCGTTTTGCGAACGTAGCGGTCAGGGTTGGTCATGTTTTTTTGAACGGATTCGATACCATTGTCGCGTCCACCCTCAGAGGAGTAGCCTTCGCTAATCAATACGGTATAACCATTGTCCAAATTGTAACAGAAATAGTGCTCGTCTCCTTCTGAAAACTTGCCAAAGCTGTTACTGATGTCGTTGGTTTTACTTTCGTAAAATCCCAACTTTTTGTAATCATCTGTCATCTTTTATCGCTTGGTTAGTGAAATGAAAAAATGTGGGGACTTGAGTAAGTGCAAGTACAAGCTCAAGTATCAAGTTCAAATTGATTCGGATTAACTCGCTTTCGGTAAATTGCCAAATCAAAACTTGATATTCAGTTTCGTCCTATTGCCTACTTGCTTCAGGGAATTTATCCATTTGTGACGTTGCTTATGAAGAGAATTTCGGTTATAAGACAGTAAAAAAAACACATCGTCACTACGCAGGGCGAATTAAATTGAATTCCCGACGAAAAAAGGTGCTTTTCTCGAAATTCCCGCGAGAAAAACGAAATTTAAGCGTATTTTTACATTTTGTTAAAAATCAGTACGTTATGTTTTTGAAGGCTCGAAAGGGGAAAAATCATTTTTGGCGGTATTTTGTGACATTATTTGTCGTGCTAATTGTATCACAACTTCTCGGTGCATTGCCACTGCTAACGGCGTTGGGACAAAATGGTAGCTTGGATGTTAATTCAACTGACATGGGAGAACTACTGGCAAATTCAGGTTTGGCTGAAAACACTTTGTTGATACTGATGATGATTCCTTTTGCGATAGGTTTGCTGGCATTGGTGGGTATGGTGAGCGTGCTACATGAACGCACATTCTCGGATACGACAACAGGGGCGAATCATTTTCGTTGGGGGCGTTTTTTCAAAGGTTTTGGTTTGTGGACCATGCTTATGGCACTTATACTTGCCGTCAGTTCGTTGATCATGCCGGAGGCTTTGGTGTGGAATTTTGAACCGAGAGATTTTGCCATTTTATTAGGGATTGCACTTGTTTTCATTCCTTTGCAAACGGGTTTTGAAGAGGTCTTGTTTCGGGGATATTTGCTGCAAGGTTTTGAATTATTGACGAAAAATAAATGGGTTTCGGTGGTGATTACGGGCGTGGCATTTGGTCTATTGCATATTGCTAATCCTGAAGTTGGCGCGTATGGTATGGCTCTGGCAATGCCACAGTATATCTTTTTTGGGGTATTATTTGGTGTCATGACAGTGTTGGATAATGGTTTGGAACTCGCATGGGGTGCCCATGCTGCGAATAATATTTTTCTTGCTCTTTTCGTCACGCATGAGGCTTCTGCTTTGCAGACGCCTGCGATGTTTCGCGCTGTGGAACTTGACCCTGTGATGGATTTGATTTCATTGTTGTTTGCCGGATTTGTGTTTTTGGGGATTTGTTGGGTTTGGTTTGGGTGGACATTTAAAGACGACAATAATATTGTTTGATACTCAACAAAAAAGCCGCACATCAAAAGATATGCGGCTTTCAAAATTTTCAAACCGATTCTTTATCAACTGATTAAACTCTTCGCTTTCTCAATAGCACGTTCGATACCACTCAAATCCTTCCCCCCCGCAGTAGCAAAAAACGGCTGACCACCGCCCCCACCTTTAATTTCCTTAGCGATTTCTCGGATGATTTTACTCGCATTCAGGTCACGACTTTCGACGAGTGGCTTGCTGATATAGAGCGTCAAATTTGGCTTTCCGCCAATATTTGCACCGGCTACAAAAAATAAATTATCCGACTCGCGTCCCAAGTCAAAAGCGAGTTGTTTTACCGCATCTGCGGAGTCGATTTCTACCTTGCCACCGATGAATTGTACGCCGTTGATTTCCTGTGCATTAGTTAACAAATCTGTCTTAGCAATACGGGCTTGCAATGCGCCGAGTTTTTCAACTTGCTTTTGCAGCGACTTGTTTTCTTCCTGCAAATCCGATACGGTTTTGACCATATTTTTCGGATTTTTGAACAAGCCTCTGATACTGTTCAGTTCGCCGATTTCTTTATTGACATAGCTTTCGGCAGCTTCGGCGGTGACGGCTTCGATACGGCGTACTCCTGCGGCTACGGAGGTTTCTGTGGTGATTTTGAGTGAACCGATTTTGCCCGTAAACGGCACATGACAGCCCCCGCATAATTCGCGTGAATAGTCGGGGCCGAAAGTTATCATACGTACATTTTCGCCGTATTTTTCGCCAAATAACATCATTGCACCCGCCGCTTTTGCTTCCGCTACCGGGATGCTGCGGTCTTCACCGAGTGGAATGTTTTCTCGGATTTTATTATTGGTAATCTGCTCAATTTCAGCGAGTTGTTCGTCTGTTACTTTTTCAAAATGAGAAAAATCGAAACGCAAATATTTGTCATTGACCAAGGAACCTTTTTGCGCTACATGGTCGCCCAATACCTGCCGCAATGCTGCGTGTAAAAGGTGCGTAGCGGTGTGATTATTTTCGGTCAAATGTCGCTTACGCGCGTGTACCTCTGCGCGTACAGGTGCGCTGATGTCGCTTGGTAATTTTTTCACAAAATGAATAATCAAATCATTTTCGCGCTGCGTATCTATGACCTCAATTCGTTCTTCTCCGAAAAATAAAAATCCGGTATCGCCGACCTGTCCACCGCCTTCCGCATAGAAAGGCGTGTTGTTCAGCACGACTTGATATTGGTTTTTATCTTTGACTTTTACTGTTCTGTATTTTAAGACTTTAGCGGATGCTTTCAATTCATCGTAACCGACAAAATTTACGTCCAATTCATCCGACAAAGACATCCAATCGCCGACTTTTTTCTCAACTCTGCTACCTTGCTTTTGTTTATCTAATGCAGCCTTAAAAGCTTCCTCGTCAATTTTCCAACCTTTTTCAGAAGCCAACAAACGTGTCAAATCAATCGGAAAACCGAAGGTATCATACAATTCAAACGCTGTATTGCCATCTACGACATTGCTCTTAGCTTCAACAGCTTCAAAGCGTTTCAAACCCGATTCGAGGGTACGTAAAAAGGATTTTTCTTCCTCTAAAATGACCTTTGCCACGAAATCTTTTTGCGCCTCCAATTCGGGGAAAACATCTTTAAATTGGTTGGCTAATTTCGGCACAAGCGTATGTAAAAGTGGTTGTTTTATATTTAAAAATGAATAATAATAACGCACTCCACGACGCAAAATCCGTCGCACGACATAGCCCGCGCCATTATTGCTCGGCAACTGCCCGTCTGCAATCGTAAAGGAAGTCGCACGAAGGTGGTCAGCCACTACACGCATGGCAATATCCGACTTGGCATCGGGTTCGTAGGAGAAGCCGTATTTTTTGCCGGAAGCCGCTTCAATTGCTGCAATCATTGGCGTAAAAACATCGGTGGCGTAGTTCGACATTTTACCCTGCAAAGCCATACACAAACGCTCAAAACCCATGCCCGTATCAACGTGCTTATTGGGCAATGGCTCCAGCGAACGGTCAGCTTTTCGATTGAATTGGATGAATACCAAATTCCAAATTTCGATAACCTGCGGGTGGTCAGCATTGACCAAATCGCGCCCATCCACCTTTGCTCTTTCTGAATCGGGACGCAAATCAACATGAATCTCCGAACACGGTCCGCAAGGTCCTGTTTCACCCATTTCCCAGAAATTATCTTTGGCATCATAATCCAAAATACGGTCTTTGGGAAGGTATTTTTCCCAGTAGCCCGCCGCTTCATCGTCGCGTCCGACACCCATCTTCACATCGCCCTCAAATACACTGACATAGAGACGGTCTTTGGGCAAGCCATACACATTGGTCAGCAAGTCCCACGCCCAGTCAATCGCCTCTTTTTTGAAGTAATCGCCAAATGACCAATTGCCCAACATCTCAAACATCGTATGGTGGTAACTATCCACCCCAACATCCTCTAAATCATTGTGTTTGCCTGATGCACGGAGGCATTTTTGGGTGTCTGCCACGCGCTTGTCGGTAGCGATTTTATTGCCCAAAAAATAATCTTTGAATTGCACCATGCCCGAATTATTGAACATCAATGTTGGGTCATTTTTCAAGACGATGGGCGCAGAAGGAACGATTTTATGTCCTTTCGATTCAAAGTAATCCAGAAATTTTTGTCGTATTTCAGCAGAAGTCATTGACTGATTTTTGATTGTGTGATTTTTGATTTGACTCCATACTGACGACTTTAGTCGTCAGGTAACTTAGACACGACGGCTAAAGTCGTCGGTACGGAGTAGGGGCAAAGATAGGAAAACGTGACGTTTCTAAATACATTACCCAACCAAATAAATATGGCAATCGCATGAAACCAATATTTTGTTCCTAACGGAACAAGCGTAGTCTGTTGATTTGATTTTCTACCAATATTTTGTCCTTACAGGACAGTATTTCACGTTCAATAGCCCCGTTAGGGGCAAAATATCGGTAACAGAAATTAAATATCCTCATTTTCATTGTTCCTTTGGGAACAAAATATTTTCATGCGATTGCCATAACCAAATAAACGACTACAATACGTTTTCTTCAAAAAAAGAGTTCACATCACTCAATTCAACAACAAAAACAAGACCTGCGCGATAACAATTTTAAAAATCAAAGCAATTGGAAACACCATTGCGTAGCCGAATGTCGGTACACGATTTTTGGTGCGTGAAGTAGCAAATTCGAGGATAGCGGGCTGGTTGGCGACTACACCCATGAGTAGGCTGAACGGCATTTTGACGACCTTGTAACCTACAAATAATATCGCAAAAGCGGTCAGCAAACTAATCACGCCACTTGCCAAGAAAATCCAGAGGCTTTCTATCGACAAATTCTCCACAAGTGCATGTCCTGAACTCACGCCGATGACTGCAAGGAGGAGCATTAAGCCGAGTTGTTGAAGGGTGACATTTGCACTGTATGGCAATGACCACACAATTGGTCCTGTGCGACGCAATGCGCCTAAAATCAAGCCCACAATCAGCGGTCCGCCTGCATAACCGAGCTTGAAACTAAAATCATTTCCGAAAGAAAACTCTACACTACCGAGTATCAAGCCCAAACCAATTCCCAAACCAAATGAAAACAAATTGACCTGACTCGACTGCCGATACGAGTCGCCAAAATAGTTAGATAATTCAGCCAAATCTTCGCGTCGGGCAATGAATCGAATCCTATCACCAAGCTCCAAAACCGTATCGCCTTTTGCCAAAAAATCGACATCGCCTCTGCGTATACGTGTGACGAGTGCATTGTATTTTTCCGTAATATTGAGCGATGCCAATGACCGCCCGACCAACAGTGGATTTGACACAAAAATCCGCGCCACATCGTAGTATCGTCTGTCATGTGCAAGGGGTGAATCTACCCGTTTGCCTATGTCTTGAATGGCATCGTTGAGGGCTTCTTTTTCACCGACCAACATAATCGTATCGCCTTTTTGAAAGCGGGTATCCCAGTTGGTGAGGCTCAATTCGCCGTCTTGCATCATGCGTCCGAAATTGATGTTCCAATCGTAATTTTTTCGTAAATCGCGAAGTTGGATATTACAAATTTCATCATTGGTGACTTCTACGGTTGCGCTGCTTAATCTGCCGCCTACGGGGTAGTCTTTTTTCAGGATTTTATTTTCTTCTGCATAATTAATTTTCAAAAATTTCTCCATTAAAACAATCCCAATCATACCGCCCAATACGCCCATTGGATAAGAAAACGAATAACCGATAACGGCTTGATTCATAAGACTTTCACCCGAATCAGGAAAATTATTATTCATGTAATCCAATACGCCAGCCAATGCAGGTGTATTCGTGGTGCTACCTGCGTAAATTCCGGTAATCGTAGCAGCAGAAAAACCAAATAACAGCCACAAACCTACCGCCACCAATCCCGAAAACAAGAGCATTGAAGTCGCAAAAAGAAAGTCGCGCACCCCATTTTTCTTATAAGAATTAAAAAAGGAAGGACCGGAACTCAAACCAATCGAATAGACATAAATCGACAAGCCCAACAGGAAGACAATCTGCGGAATTTGCAGTCGTGCATCCATCGCACCGAAAGCCAAGCCCGTAAATAAGACCGCCGCCACACCGAGCGAATTGCCCCGCAATTTGATACTCCCAAACAAATAGCCCAATGATGCCACCGTAAAGAGCAACAGCAAAGGGTAATCTATCAACATTTGAATCATGGCTGCGATTTACGATAAATTTAAATAAGAGTCAAGCCGCAAACAATATCCTTGCGTTAAATCATTTGTTCTAAATTTTTCACTAACAAAAAATTACATTTTTTCAAATAATATTTTTATTATTGCGTAAATACAGTGTTCAATATTCTTCTGAATAACATTATGAAAAAATACATCCCTGTACTATTACTGTTGAGCAGTTTATTTTCTGTAAAATCTTACGCTCAAGGCACTACTTGTGCACAAGATACAATACCTCCCGTGATAACCTGCCCCGGTGACATTACACTACAGGCTGAATTAGGTGAATGTACCGCAGAAGTGACTTGGACGACTCCCGTAGTAACAGATAATTGCGGTGATAGCACCGTTACATGCAGTTTTCTTTCGGGAGAAACTTTTCCCGTCGGACTAACCACAGTTACTTGCACTGCAATTGATTCATCAGGTAATGTGGCAACTTGCGATTTTGATGTCACAGTACTTGAGAATATCCCACCTTTGGTGCTTATCTGCCCTAGTGACGTTACGGTATCAGCTGACTCCAGCATGTGTAATGCAGCCGTAAATTTTAATTTTCCGCAAGTTGATCTTAATTGTGAATCTATCATTGTAGAATGTGACTTCCCCGCAGAAAACATTTTCCCCGTAGGTATAACAAGTATAATATGCAATGGCACTAGCTCGTCAGGCGATACGGCATCCTGCTCGTTTGATGTGACGGTTATTGATAATGAACCGCCCGAATTAATCTGTCCGGGTGATATTGAAGTATTGGCAGAGCCTTTTACCTGCATTGCAGCAGCGACATGGGAAACTCCTTCAGCTACGGATAATTGCGACAGCACTATCGTTGTATGCAGTTTTTCTTCGGGAGATATTTTTCCTTTGGGAACAACCACCATCACCTGTTCTGCAACTGATTTGTCAGGGAATACAGCGGAATGTTCGTTTGATGTAAATGTTGTTGACAGTACCCCGCCTATTACATTAAACTGTCCCGCTTACATTGAGGTGCCAATAGATACCTCTGGTTGCGGTGCGGTAGCAACTTGGGACTATCCTTTAGAAGGCACTCACGGTTGTGACGGTTGGTGGCTCGCCTGTAATTATTACGCGGGACACTATTTTCCTGTTGGTATAACCACTGTAATCTGCATTGGAACAGATGCATGGGGTAATACAGACGAATGTTCATTTGATGTAACGGTAACAGGAAATTGTCTCTCTTGTCCACCAACCATTAATCTGAATAATGTAACGGCAAACGGTCTGTATCATGCAGAAAATTCGGTCACGACCACCAATACGACCACTTCCGGTTCTGATGTAAATTTTAAAGCAGGAGATGTGATTGAACTCAAAAATGGATTTACTGCTCCTGCAAATACCAATTTCTCGGCAGAAATAGAAGATTGCACCCCTAATTTTGGAGCCGATACTGGACATAACAACTAGTATAAACATTCAAAAAGAACGATATACAAACGATTATTTTTATTTTTTTTATGAAAAAATGATTGCGCCTGACTTGTGGTAAAAAACATCACAATATATTCATTATCAACACTTTTTAACAAAAACCATTTCTTTCTCTCCGTCAAAAAAAAACAATATTGCGGCTCATTTCAACTTTACTTCATTCGCCACCTTACTTTCTCGCTAATTAGGATTTAGATATCGAATGTTGACAAGAACGTAGCACGGTGCTTCCAGCCCGTGTCGCGTATGCCAGGCAATCGTAAAACACGGACTGGAAGCACCGTGCTACATGATCTCTCCGTCAAAGCGTCATGTCGTTGTTGCAGGCTATGTGTTCAGTTTACTGCCAAAATGTCGTTTACCTTTGTTTGGCAGAAACTTTGACTAACAACTTACGTAAATTCCAAGCACCAAAAAACAAATCCCAAATTCCAATTTCAGTGCGAGTTATCGTAAATACTTTGTTGGAATTTGGAATTTGTTTTTTGGAATTTTTCAAATAAAAAAAATGGCAGAAAAAGATAAGACCACAGGAGTAGAAGACAACCTTAAAACGCAGACTCCAAAAGAAGATGTCCAACCAATTATCAATGGGGACGACAAAAAAAAGAAACCGAAAAAGGGTAGCAAAGCAGCATTGGAACTTGAAATCGAAGAGTTGCAGCAGGAACACGGCGAATTGAAAGATAAATATATTCGTCAAGTCGCTGAATTTGACAATTTCAAAAAAAGAAATGCTCGCGAACGTATTGATTTGCTGCAAAATGCAGCGCGGGATACGATTGCCTCGTTGTTGCCGGTATTGGACGATTTTGACCGAGCCATCAAAGCGGGTGACGACGACGACAGTATAGAACCCGTCAGCGAAGGCGTTAAAATGATTTATAATCGCCTCAAAAATACGTTGGGACAGAAAGGATTGCGCGAAATGGAAACGCACGAGCAACCATTCGACCCCGAACTGCACGAAGCCCTCACCGAAATCCCCGCCCCCAACGATGACATGAAAGGCAAAATCATGGATACCATCGAAAAGGGCTATTATTTAAATGACAAAATCATCCGCCACGCGAGAGTGGTAGTTGGAAAATAGACGGGTTACGAGTTACGGGTTTACCGAGTTACGAGTTACGGGTTACGAGTTTTTGTTTCGCTTCGCGAAATATACTTACAACCCGCAACCCGAAGACTCGCAACCCGCAACTCGCAACCCGCAACTCGCAACCCGTTATTATGGCAAAAAGAGATTTTTACGAAATATTGGGCGTATCGAAAGATTCGGACGCGGCTACTATCAAAAAGGCATATCGCAAGACGGCGATGAAGTATCACCCCGACCGCAATCCTGACGATAAGGAAGCCGAAGAAAAATTTAAGGAAGCGGCAGAAGCCTACGATGTTCTCAGCAATGAGGATAAACGCGCTCGTTATGACCGATTCGGACATGCGGGTGTGGGGAGCGCAGCAGGCGGCGGATTTAGTGGTGGATTTACTGTGGAGGATATTTTTTCGCAGTTTGGTGATTTGTTTGGTGGTGCAGGTGGTGGTTCGCCTTTTGATTCGATATTTGGGAGAAGTAGAGGTAGACAGCGTCCTCGCGGCGAGCGCGGCAGCAATCTTCGTATCAAGGTCAAATTGACTTTGGAAGATATTTATGAAGGGGTAACGAAGAAGATTAAGGTCAAAAAGCATAATACTTGCGACACCTGTAAAGGTAGCGGTGCGAAGGACGCTAACTCGGTACAAACTTGCTCGACTTGCGGCGGCGGCGGCTATGTGCGTCAGGTCGTGAATAGCCCATTCGGACAGATGCAATCGACGGTGACTTGCCCCCAATGTAGCGGTAGTGGTCAGATGGTGACGGCAAATTGTAAGACCTGTAAAGGCGACGGACGCACCTATGGCGAGGAAACGATTAGCATACAAATACCGGCGGGTGTAGAGGAAGGTCTGCAAGATTATCCGATTCGTGGTAAGGGAAATGCAGGGAAGAAAGGTGGTCCGGCGGGTGATTTATACATTCACATTGAGGAAGTGCCGCATGATGACCTCAAGCGTAACGGTCCTGACCTTTTGCATAAATTACATGTCAATTTTGCGGATGCTGCGCTTGGTACTACGGTGACTGTACCGACGATTACGGGTAAGGTGAAGTTTGAAGTACCCGCCTCGACACAATCAGGTAAAATTGTACGTTTGAAAGGAAAAGGTTTACCTGATGTACATGGTTACGGCAAAGGCGATCAAATCGTTCAAATCAATGTCTGGACGCCGAAGAAACTGACAAGTGAAGAAAAGAATTTATTGGAAAAATTGCGTGAATCTCCTAATTTCAGCCCAAAACCGGAAAAGGAGGACAAGGGTTTTTTCAGTAAAATGAAAGATAAGTTTAGCTAATTAAGTTCAAGCGCAAGTTCAAGTATCAAGTATCAAGTTTTTTATTTGGCTGCGCCAAATATTATCCTGTTTTCCGCACACCCTAAAAAATAGGTTTATTTTTCAGTCTAACTTACTG
>JAHDEO010000296.1:1745-9317 GCA_020628725.1 Saprospiraceae bacterium | reverse complement strand
TGTCTCACATTTCTACTTTGTAAGACATATAAATCATATATTTCTTGACATATTTTGAGGGGGAGGAGGGACTCGAACCCACCATCTCTGCAATTTAAATTGCATCGCATTAACCCAAGTTATGCTATCTCCCTTGTTATTTGTACTTTTTGCCAAATCAAACCCCCGCAGCCCACTCACTAGCCTCCTTAATCGCCCGTTTAGCATCCAACTCTGATGCTTCTTTCGAGCCCCCCATCAGCGTCACCGATTGCCCTGCTGCTTGCAGTTCTTCGTACATATCGCGCAGCGCGACCTGTCCGGCACAGACCACCACATGATCGACAGGCAAGACTTGATATTCACCACCGACATTGATGTGCAAACCTTCATCATCTATCTTTTCGTAAGTGACATTGGCGAGCATATTGACGGCTTTCATTTTGAGACTCGCACGGTGAATCCAACCCGTTGTTTTACCGAGATTTTTACCGTGTTTTCCACCGGAACGTTTCAGTAGGAAAATCTCGCGGGGCGAAGGTGCAGGTTGTGGAGGTGTGTTTGCACCGCCTTTTTGGTAAGTCATATCTACGCCCCATTCTTTCATATAATGTTCGACGTGCATACTCGGCGATTCGCCCTCATGCGCCAAAAATTCCGCCATATCAAAACCAATTCCACCCGCACCGATAATCGCCACACTCTTACCGACGGGTTTATTTTGATACAATACTTCGGCGTAGTCCAAGACCTTTGAATGTTCGATACCCGGTATGCTCAACTGTCGTGGCGTGACCCCCGTAGCGAGTACGATGTCATCAAAACCGCCATTGAGCAAAGCCGCCTTATCCACGCGCGTATTGAGGTGCAGATGTACGCCATGCTTCTCAATCATTTTACCATAATAACGTATCGTTTCGGCGTATTCTTCCTTGCCGGGAATGACCTTTGCCATGTTAAATTGACCACCGATTTCCTTTTCTGCTTCGTACAAATGGACTTCGTGACCGCGCTCCGCAGCTATGGTCGCGGCAGCCATTCCCGCCGGACCTGCGCCTACTACCGCAATTTTTTTCTTATTTTTAGTTGGATGAAAATTCAATTCCGTCTCATGGCAGGCACGCGCATTGACGAGGCAGGAACTTACTTGTCCACTAAAGGTATGGTCAAGGCAAGCCTGATTACAAGCGATGCAAGTATTGATTTCGTCGGCGCGATTTTCGTAGGCTTTTAGCATCAGATTTTCGTCGGCAAGGAAAGGACGTGCCATCGAAACCATATCCGCCGCGCCATCTTGCAGAATTTGCTCCGCTATGTCGGGCATGTTAATACGATTGGTCGTGACGAGTGGAATATTGACCTCGCCCATCATGCGCTTCGTGACCCATGCAAAGCCTCCGCGCGGCACAGGCGTAGCGATAGTCGGCACCCGCGCTTCGTGCCAGCCAATGCCTGTGTTGATAATCGTCGCACCGGCTTTTTCGATGGCTTTAGCGAGTTGTACGACTTCCTCCCAAGTACTACCGTCTTCCACCAAATCCAACATCGACAGGCGATAAATGATGATGAAATTTTCACCTACACGCTCGCGTACACGCTTGACGATTTCAACAGGAAATTTCATGCGATTTTCGTACGCACCGCCCCATTCGTCGCTACGATGATTGGTGCGTTTTACGATAAATTGATTGATGAGATAACCTTCCGAACCCATGACTTCTACGCCGTCGTAACCCGCTTCTTGGGCGAGTTTGGCGCATTTGGCGTAATCCTCAATTGTGCGCTCAATGTCGTCGGTGGTCATTTCGCGTGGCTCGAAGAAATTGATGGGTGCTTGTATCGGCGAGGGCGCAACGACTTTGTCGTGATAGCCATAGCGTCCGCTGTGGAGGATTTGCATACAGATTTTACCACCTTCGGCGTGTACGGCTTTGGTGATGAGTTTGTGCTTGGCGACCTCCTCAGCATTAGTCAGCATGGCAGCGTGCGGCGCGACCCAGCCTTCTTCATTTGGCGCGATACCGCCCGTCACTATCAAGCCGACTTGTCCACGCGCACGCTCGGCATAAAATACGGCGGCGCGTTCAAAGCCATTCGGGGCTTCTTCCAACATGGTGTGCATCGACCCCATGAGGGCGCGGTTTTTCAAAGTCGTAAATCCTAAATCGAGTGGGGAGAGTAGTTTGTCGTACATATCAATCGTAGCGTAACGCCTCCGGCTTGCGTGGCATTAGTTTAGTTATTCAATTCAATAGAGTGCGTGGCGCAAGCCGGAGGCGTTACGCTACGGTCACTTCTCGTAAAGGTAAAGAATTTCAAAAGCAATTAAAAACCATTAGCTCGCCTTCCTCAAACAACACTTTTTATATTTCTTACCGCTACCACAGGGGCAAGGGGCGTTGCGTCCGATTTTGGGTGCGGTATTGACGACGGGTTCTTGATATTCATGGCGAGAGGGTCTATAGTCGTCGTCATCTTCATAATAATCACTTTGCGGTAGTGTTGTTTTGTAAGTACGTTTGCCAATCATGACCTCTGAAACAAAACGGGCTGCTTTTGAGGGCGGTTCAAGTGAATCTAAATCCTTGAAGTAAGAATATTTCGCCCTGCGTTCATTGTGTTTGCCATTATAAAACTCATAAATGTCTTGTGGCATGGGTTCGAGGTCGGCAGCTTCGGGAGCTTTGTGTGTGTCTTTTTCAATCCGTTCCAATTTGCCGTACATCATGTAGCCCAACCACTTGTGTTCGTCAATTTTTTTAGCATATTCCAGAAGTGAAGGTTCACGAAATACCGTGGGATAGCCCACCAAATGCGTCAAAAACTCCGTATCAATAATCGTCTTATCATCGGGTCGGGCGAGGTGATACTCTGACATTTGTTTGAAATATCCGATAACCTCGTCACGTCTTTCAGGAAAATGCAAGCCTATCTGTGTGAGTACTGCCAAAGCCATGACACGCGAAGCATAATACTGATTCGGTTCTAAAGCATAATCTTTGAGTTGTTCCGCTTGGTCTTTTGCAATCAAAAACATAGCTTCTTCAAAACTACTTTGATAAAAATCACCAAACCAAAAATCAGCAAATTCTTCGCCCTGTCGAAGTACGTTTAAAATTGAATGGAGACTTTCTTTTGCTTCCAATGCGCCCAAAAAATACGCTGCGTGCGTCATAAAACTCAACTCGGAAACATTATATTCTTCGCTATATTTTTCCTGAAAATACTTATTCCGGCGAATACCGTCTTCGAGTATGGTTTCAAGGTCAGCGATGAGTGTCTCGCGGGGTAGCTGCATGATATCCGTCTTAATTTCTTCGGGAAGTTCGCTTTCCGAATACAGATAAAAGGCATTGAGTTCTTCGTGATGTAGGTTGGGCGGAGTCTCAGTAGGTTCAGGTGTGTAGGTTGGGAAAGAATTGACCTCCACCTTGATAGCTTGGTCAATTTCTACACGTTTTTGTAAGTTCTTAAAACTCGCACTTGTGATATAACGGGCAAGTGTGATGCAAGTCGAATGTTCGGGGTCGTATTCAATCATCAATTCGAGATGGTCTTCTGCGGCTTTTCTGTCGTCCATTTCCATTTCATACATCCCTGCCACAGCATAGTAAGATAAAAACTCGCTGTAATGGAATATGGGATCTTTGTCAGGGTGGAGTGTATTGATATTTCTTGGTTCACCAAGCATTTTTTTGGCTACTTCAAGATTACCCTCATGGATACTAATTTCTGCCAAACTTGTCCGACCAAGCACATAATCAGGATGTCGATTAATGATTTCTAATGTTATCTTCTTTTTCTCTATGGTCATGTCCAGATGCCCGTAGAGGATTGACAGGTGATTTTTGAAAGAGGGATTATGAGGAAATTGTTGGATATAATCTTTTACCGTATGAATATCTGCCCGTGTTCCACTTTTGCTTGAGATAATGTAATGTGAATCCTCAAATGCGTCTGCTTCCTCATCAGTCAATCCTAATTTTGGGTCATCGGTGACTTTGATGCCGTATTTTTTATAAAATTTCTTATCGTATGAATACATAAATGAATGTGAATTTTCCTATATTTTAAAAATGTAAAATTAAGATATGTTTATGTGTTTTACGGATTTATTTTTTGAAAAAAATATTTTTACAATAAAAAATAAACTACGCATAAAGATTGCGTAGTAGCCCTTTATCTTTGCATCATAACACAGACACTCTTGATCTGTATTTGTTCACGACAGACAGGAATGTCTGTATTACGAATCAACAATGTTCGATATTGATTTGCTCCGCGAAATGATTGATGAAAAATACGTGATGGAAAAAAAGCATCCGACGGAGGAGTTATTTATTTATAATTACACGGCGAAAGCACAGTATGACCGTATTTGGAATGAATGCACCATGCAGTCAAGAGGCTTGATACTCAATGCCGAAGGCGAACCTGTGGCGCGTCCCTTTCTCAAGTTTTTTAATTTGGGTGAAATGGAAAACCAACACATTCCAAATGAGCCGTTTGAAGTATATGAAAAAATGGATGGTTCGCTAGGGATTTTGTATTGGTGGAATGATAAGGCACATATCGCTACACGCGGCTCATTTAATAGCGAACAATCCCAAAAAGCTACTGAAATGTTGTACACCACATACGCACATTCATTAGCGAGATTGGATAAAAATATGACTTATTTATTTGAAATTATTTATCCCGAAAATCGTATTGTAGTAGATTATGATAAGGAAGAAAAATTGGTTTTATTGGCTATTATTGACAACAAAACAGGCGCAGAATTACCGCTTGAAGATGTTGGTTTTCCTATAGTAAAACGCTATGATGGCATCCATGATTTAACCAAATTAAAAGCCCTTGAAGAAGACAATAAAGAGGGTTTTGTCGTGAAATTTAAAAGTGGTTATCGCCTCAAAGTGAAGTTTGAAGAGTACGTGCGTATTCACAAAATCATCACCCAAGTATCCAGTGTCAGCATTTGGGAATACCTCAAAACCGGACAACCCTTAGACGAGATATTGGAACGTGTACCTGACGAATTTTACGCATGGGTACGAGCCACAAAAAATCAATTATTAGCTGATTATCAAGCAATTGAACAGCAAGCAAAACAAGATTTTAAAACATTTGACACAAGAAAAGAAACGGCAATGTATTTTCAAACCTGCAAATATCCACGAGTGATGTTTGCGATGTTGGACGGCAAGCCTTACGACCAGTTTATCTGGCGAATGTTGCGTCCGACTTATGAAAGACCGTTTCGACGAGTTGATGAGTTGTCGAATTAACGAGTTGACGAATATTTTTTTGCAAAGCAAAAAACGTCAATCCATAGTTCGTCAATTCAACAACTCGTCAACTCATCAAATCATTAGCAATGAAAAAAATAATTATACTACGCGGTTTGCCGGCTTCGGGTAAATCTACATTTGCAAAGCAACTCGTAAAGGAAAATCCCGGTCTATATAAACGTATCAACCGAGATGACTTGCGAGAAATGTTTGACACATACCATTTTTCGCGAGATAATGAGAAGTTTGTGAAGCGCGTGCGTGACATGCTCATTCGTGAAGCATTGCGCGACGGCAAACATGTGATTGTAGATGATACAAATTTGTCATCGAAAAACATCAATCGCATTACTCAACTTGCAGAAGAGCATCGCAAGAAAACAGGCGAGCCTGTAGAGGTGACGGTTAAGGAGTTTGAGGTAAGTCTGGCAGAAGCATTGGAGCGTGATGCTAAGCGTGAAAAGAGGGTAGGGGAGCGTGTGATTCGCAAAATGCATCGTCAATTTTATGGAGACGGTAATTCGCGTGACCCGCAGTATTCTCCACAGGATGAGACACTTCCGCCTGCGATTATGTGCGACCTTGATGGTACGCTCGCAATTCTCAACGGACGCAACCCATACGATGGCTCGGTATGCGAAGATGACATTCTAAATCAACCTATATATGATATTTTGAAAAATTATCATGATTTAGGAAATAAAGTGTTATTATTGTCGGGTCGAATGGATAGTTTTCAGCCGCAAACCGAACGTTGGTTGGCGAAGCACAATGTCCCATACGATATGCTCATTATGCGTAAGCATACGGATAAACGCCGTGATTCTATCATTAAGCAAGAAATATTTGATGAGCATATTAAAGACAAGTATTTCATTCGATTTGTACTCGATGACCGCAATCAAGTAGTGGATATGTGGCGACAAGATTTGGGATTGCCTTGTTTGCAGGTTTACTATGGCGACTTTTAAATTCGTCTATTCGTTGACTCGTGATTCGTTCATTCGTCGTCCGTTTTTCGGATAGAACGAGTAAACGATTCACGAATAAACGGGTCAACGAATCACGAATCAAACGAATAAACGAATCTATTATGAAAGTAGAACCCACTATTAAATACGGCTGTGCAGCGCGACAAAGCACAACAAGCGGAGCTTTTACACTACTTGCGCCGGGAGCATTCATCCAACCTACGGATGATGGGCGCATTCTGTGGCATATACTCAACTACACGCCGGATCAGGATGCAAGTAAGACCTATAATGCATTTGCACAAGCAATAACCATTTGGCAACCTGCTTTCCCATCGACGATTACACTGGATTCGACGAGTGACCCGGATGAGGCACACATTAAGTTGTATTTTGTCAATGAAAATCATCCGCAATACGGGGATGTATTTGATGGTGAAGATGGTACGTTGGCACTTGGTTTCGCACCTGTGGAAGACGAACCATTAAAGGGCTACATTCTGATGGATGATGGTGAAAATTGGGCAGATATGCATTCGCCAAACACCAAGGATATCCTAACGGTTTTTCTGCATGAATTGGGGCATACTTTCAATTTAGGACATGAATCGCGGGTGCGTGATGCTATCATGTACCCTTCTTATACGGGCGAAAAACGCCAAATTCACCAAGACGATATTGATGGTATTCAGTCTATCTACGGACGTTTTGGACCGCCGCGACCCGGCACGTCTACACCGAACGACGGATGTTTATCTTTCTTGATACCATTTATGGCTTTATTTGGGCAATATCCTTCTTAGGAAGTTCAAGTTTAAGGATAAGTTTAAGTTTAAATAAGAAATTCACTTTCAGTGAATTATGCTAATTTAAAGTGTTGCTTGATTCAGTTAACCACTTACAAGCACAAGTTCAATCCCTCCAATGGAATATGTTCCATTGAAAAAGAGACTATCTAAAAAAACGTGTAACTCGCGGTTTCCTATGGTCTATCGACTATGGACTATCAACTATACATCAATAATTCTACCCGGATTGAGGATGTTTTTGGGGTCGAGTGTCCGTTTTAAGGTTTTCATTAGATTGATTTCTGCTTGTGAACGTGAATGGTGTAGATAGGCTTTCTTATCAAGCCCGATACCATGTTCGGCAGATACAGAACCACTGACAGCCGCTATTCCATTATAAATAATGTCATTAATGCTTTGAGTAAGTTCAGCACTATCATTTTTCTTACCGATGATAAAATGAATATTGCCATCTGCAACGTGTCCGAAGTTGAAAATTTCTTTGACTTCGGGAATTTTCCGCAACTCATTTCGAGCATCTTC
>JAHDEO010000296.1:0-1645 GCA_020628725.1 Saprospiraceae bacterium | reverse complement strand
CGTTGATACCAACCCATGCGCTACAACGACTTTTTGGAGCTTCATTGAGTCGCAGTACGGCTCGTGTGACTACGCCGAGCGTACCTTCCGAACCGATAAATAGTTGCTTCAGATCATAACCCGAATTATCCTTGATGATTTTTTTGAGATTGGAAAGTATGGTACCATCTGCGAGTACGACTTCAAGCCCCAATATCTGGCGGCGGGTCATGCCGTATTTGAGGACACGCAAACCACCTGCATTGGTAGCGATAATGCCGCCAATTTGTGCTGAACCTTTCGCCCCAAAATTCAATGGAAATTGCAAATCATGTGCTTTCGCTGCTTGTTGAATTTGCTCCAAGATGACGCCCGCTTGCACAGTCATTGTTCGACTACCTGTATCTGTCTCTTCGATTTTATTGAGCTTGTCAGTAGAAATAATAATTTGATTTTCAGTGGATTGTGTGGCGCCGACTAAGTTGGTTAAACCGCCGTGTACGATGACTTCCTGATTGTGTTCATGGCATATTTTGAGTGCTATTGCCACATCTTCGATACTAGTAGGTAAGATGACCGCTTTTGCTCTTAAAGGGATATGCATTTCCCAAATATGATGGTATCGTTGGCTGACGGATTCGCCTGTTAAGACTTTTTCTGTGCCGAGTTGTTGGGTGAGTTGTGGTATTAATTGCATAATTTTCATTTGAATGTGTGAAATATTAGAGAAAACAGATGTTAAGCACGGAAACACCTAACTATTGGACACTTTTAATTTTGCCACAAAGACTCAAAGGCACAAAGCGTTTTACTGCTTACACTTTGTGTCTTAGTGTCTTTGTGGCAAGTTTTCTTTTAAATGGTTGTATGTTGATAGATATTGAAATATTCCCTAATGTTTTACACATTCTTTTCATTTGAATGAAAATTGTGGGAGTAGATATTCTCGCCATTCAATTGAATACAAAAATATGAAAAGTTTACGCAATTATTTGTTGTCCATGTAAAATTTGCCACTTGCGCTTATTTTCCCAATTATTTTGCATTCTTTTTTAATTAAACCAAAAAACATTTTAAATTAGCCTCTCCAAAATATTGCAGAATTTTATTATTAATAAAAAAGTTAAGAATTATGAATTATGTAGCAATTGCAGCAGGAGCCTTGGCAATCATGGCATTAGGTTTCGCTTGGTTTCACCCCGCTTTATTTGGAAAAAGTTGGATGCGAGGTGCAGGTCTGACAGAAGAGGACATGAAAGGCGGCAACCCGTTGATTATGGTTGGCGCGCTTTTGATGGCAGGCGTCATTTCCTATGCAATGTCAAGATACGCAGGACATACCGAAGAGGGAATGAGCCAGTTTGTACATGGTATGTATCATGGATTTATGCCCGCCATTATGTACGTAGCACCTGTACTGGTCAGCAAAGGACTTTTTGAGAAAAAAGACATAGGCTGGATTTTGACCGGCGCAGCTTATTGGGTATTGGCGATTACGCTTGTCGGAGGAATTGTGTATGCCTTGACACCTGTATCTGCGGGATAGGCACAGATTTTAAAATATTGAGGCAGCATCATTGGTTTGATGCTGCCTGTTTTATTTTTCTTCTCTTATTTAGGGCGTTCCTGTAAATCCAAATTTAATTTCCGTACCAAATAAAATATT
>JAHDEO010000006.1:16579-46982 GCA_020628725.1 Saprospiraceae bacterium | reverse complement strand
CATAGAACTAAGTTACATATTTCAACGAACTTTTTTACTTTTTCAAATATACGAGTATGTTTAAAACAAAGAATACAATAACACATGCAACGCGGAACTTTAACATTTAATCTACGTATAGATACAATAAGTTTCACGTCTAATTTGTTAGTGTTAGGAGATTGTTAAAAATGTCTGCTTAGTAACGAGCAAATAATAAGTTTACGATTTCGGCGAGGTTATTTTGCCCTTAGTTTTCTTCTTGAAAATGGGAGTTTATCGGGATAAATGACTGTTTTTAAGGAGGAAAATAAGGGCAAAAGAAGCCGTCAAAGTCGTGAAATTATTATTTACTCGTTACTAAATGTCACTAAATGGTTCTATGAGGGATTGATAAGTGAGCAGACTGATTATAGATTCGATTTTATTTTTTGAAAATCATATTTAATAAATTATTTATTTTAGATTTTCGGAATTGACCATTAATTGGGCAGCACTGTTAAGTGCAAAATATCGGTAGCTTTTTTTTAGGTAAAAGTTCGTTCTGAGTGCCTTTAGGTACTCCATATTGCGAACCTAAAGGCTCGCTTGATGTATTTTTATTGGAAATTTTACCAATATTCGACCTCTAACGAGGTCATATAACGTTTTGCCCAATTAATGGATAATTCCGTAGATTTTTGATTATTAAATCAAAAATCGAAAATCAAAAATCATTAAATCAAAAATATTCAAGTTTGCCTATGGAGTAAAGCTCTACATTGTATTGTAAAAAACATAGCATAATAATATTCACATTCTCAATAGTTTAAAATTAAAATACTATTGGGGCTGTGCTTTTTTTGTATTTACTCAAATAATGCGACAATGCTAAAATACGTTAATGCGACAATGTTTTCCTCATTATCGCATTGTAGCATCATCGCATTGTAGCATTGAAGATACAAGCTAAATTTCGTAGCAAACCATGACGAATAAAGGAATTTTCCTGCTGGCTGCACTTTTTATGAGCCTCACTGCTTGGGCAAACTTTGGTCCCGGTCACAATGACCCATTATTGACCTTTGATGAAGCCGCACTTGTACAAGCAGATACCATTCCGCTTCAAGATAGAGAGACGGATAATGTAACCAATAACAATCCCGAAAATCCCTTCGATTTGGAGGATCCTCCCATTATTGTAACGGACGTCACTTACGATCCCGAAAGTGGATATTATATTATCACTGAAAAAATCGGTGATACCTATTACCGTCCGCCTACCTACATGACTTTCGAAGAGTACATGGCATGGAGTGCCGAAAATCAGGAAACCAGCTATCAGCAAGAAATTTCTGATAAGGCTTCCTTCTTTGACAAATTGACTATTGGAGGCGGACCGACTGCGAGTCTTGATTTGGACGATCCTGTAGGACGTTACAAGGAAGCGATACGTAGTTCGCTCATTAATAGACTCTTTGGTGGTGCCGATCTTGACCCGAAAGATATGATTGATATACGTCCGCAAGGAAATATCGATCTTACGTTTGGTGTCGATTATCAAAATGTCGAAAACCCAATACTCACCGAACGCCAGCGTCGTCAAGGTGGTTTTGATTTCGACATGGCAATCCAAATGAATGTCATCGGAAAAATTGGAGACAAACTCAATCTCGCTACGAATTACAATACGCAAGCCACCTTCAATTTTGATAATCAAATGAATCTGGAGTTTGCGGGGACAGAGGATGAAATTATTCAAAAAATAGAAGCAGGAAACGTCAGCCTACCATTGAGAAGCAGCCTCATACAAGGTAGTCAGAGTTTGTTTGGTATTAAGACAGATTTGAGATTTGGACGCTTGAGTGTCTCGGCAATCGCTTCGCAAAAAAAATCAAAGCGCGAAAATGTACAAGTACAAGGTGGTACACAATTGCAAGATTTCGAGGTAACAGCCGACCAATACGACCAAAACCGTCACTTCTTTATCTCTCATTATAATCGCGATAGCTACGAACCTGCACTTCAAAATCTTCCGCAAATCAATACCTTATTCCGCATCACAAAAATGCAGGTATGGGTGACGAATACGCGTGCTGTCACACAGAATGCGCGTGACATCGTGGCTTTGATGGATTTGGGTGAAACTGACCCGACAAACATTAGCGAAAATGTAGCCATCAATCCGGCGTTTGTTCCGCCTAACACGCCAAGATTCCCGGATTTGTATGGAAATGGCTTACCGGACAACAGAGCAAGTGGTTACTATGATGCCATCAAAGCACTGCCCGGTTCCAGTACACTTGATGGTGCGGTAGCTGCGCTTCAATCGGCAGGTTTGGACCAGAGTGTGGATTTTGAAAAAGTACGTGCGAGATTGCTTTCGCCGACAGAATTTACTTTTCACCCTGAATTGGGTTATATCTCACTCAATCTCACCCTCCAACCTGATGAGGTGCTTGGTGTGGCTTACGAATACACTTATAATGGTGAAGTATTCCGTGTCGGTGAATTTACAAATGATTCGCCTAACCTCTTGGCTGATACGACCAGCACAAACACAGGCACAAGTTCAGCATCGGATTTAGGAGTACTTTACGTAAAAATGTTGAAGAGTGCGGTCTTGGACGTTGAGTTGCCAATGTGGGATTTGATGATGAAAAACATCTATTCTATCGGTGCATATCAGGTGAATCCACAGGATTTCAAATTGGATGTTATGTACCAAGACCCCGGTGTTGGTTTCATTCGTAATCTACCTGAAAGAGCAGGACCTGTGATTAGTAAGTGTAATTTGATTGGACTGCTGAATCTGGATAATCTCAACAGTCAGGGCGACCCGCTGGCGGATGGGGTGTTTGATTTCGTGCCGGGTATCACCATTACGCCGAGAAATGGACGGATTATTTTCCCTGTACTCGAACCTTTTGGTTCTTCCTTAGAAAATAAATTCGGAACGAATGATAATCCTGATGGCTTCATTTACAATCAATTATACGATAACACTGTTTTCTTCGCGCGAGAATTTCCTGAATTGAATCGTTTCGTCATTCGTGGTACATATAAATCGAGTGTATCAAGTCGTATTTCGCTTGGAGCATTTAATATTCCGCGTGGTTCGGTGACAGTGACAGCAGGTGGTCAGCAACTTGTCGAAGGACGTGATTACGATGTAGATTATAATACAGGACAGGTCACCATTCTCAATGATGCCTATCTCAATTCAGGCTTACCTGTCAACGTTTCTTACGAGGATAATACGCTATTTGGTTTCCAAACAAAGACCCTCTATGGTACGCGTTTGGATTATGAAGTAAGTGATAATTTCAATATCGGTGGTACATTCATGCACGTAGCCGAACGACCATTTACACAGAAAGTAAATATCGGTGACGACCCTGTATCAAATAGCGTCTACGGCTTAGATTTGACTTATAATAAAGAAGCTCCGGGCTTGACCCGCTTTTTAGATAAATTACCGCTTTTACAAACAAAAGCACCTTCTAATATCTCTTTCACCGCAGAAGGGGCTGCCTTGCGTCCGGGACACTCGCGCGCACTCAATCGCGTAGACCAAAGCGAAGATAGAGGAGGTACGGTTTATATTGACGATTTTGAAGGTAGTTCGACCAATTACGACTTACGTACGCCTGCTACGGCTTGGTTATTGGCGAGTACGCCTTCTAGCTTCCCTGAAGCGGATCGTATCAATGACCTTTCATATGGTTACAACCGTGCGAAAATGACATGGTATAGAATCGACCCCGTACTTCGTCAGCAAGGTGGTGGCAACGACCCATACACCGCGCAATTTAGCGAACAAGATATTTTCCCAAATAGACAAGATAATATCACGGGATTAAATAATGTAGGCTTATTCACCTTTGATATGGCATACTATCCCGATGAACGTGGTCCATACAATTTTGAATCGACTGTAGATGGCGAGCCGGGGATTTCGGCGGGTATCGACCCAAATACAGGTAGATTGAACGACCCCGGAAGCCGCTGGGGTGGTGTGATGCGTGCCATTCAAACGAATGATTTTGAGGCAGCAAATGTTGAATATGTTGAGTTCTGGATGTTGAGCCCTTTCATCGACAGTCCATCCAATCCTGCTTTCTGGGGACCAAATGAAGGTGGTAAACTCTCCATCAATCTCGGTACGATTTCGGAGGATTTGATGCGTGATTCTCGTTTGTTCTTTGAAAATGGATTACCGACACCTACTTCGCAAGTACAGACGGATAGTACGACTTGGTCACGCATACCGCGCGGTCAGGCGATTACCAATGCCTTTGATAATGACCCTGATGCACGGGCAGCACAAGATTTAGGATTAGACGGTATTGGCGATTTAGAAGAGAATGCATATTTTGCTGATTATGTCGCTCAAATGGCGGCACTCGGTTTTGATGTTACCGGGGATCCTGCAAACGATAATTACCTCTATCACAGAGACGCTTCTTATGGTGCTGTAGATGACCCGAACTCTACGCCGATTATTGAGCGATATAAAAATTTCAATAATCCGCAGGGTAATTCATTGGGACAAGATAATATCCCAACGAATCAGCAAAATACTTTGAATAGCAATCCTTCCGGTACAAATATTCCTGATACAGAGGATATTAATCGCGATAATACATTGAATGAAAAAGAAGCCTACTTCGAGTATGACATCGAATTGCAATCAGATGGTGAAGGAGGTATTCAGAGAAATGGCAACAGTTTCATCGTAGATGAGGTAGAAATTGGTGATGATAGCGGTGTAAAATGGTATCAATTCCGTATTCCGGTAGATGCTTTCAATGATAAATTTGGTAACATTCAGGATTTCCGTTCGATTCGTTTCATGCGTATGTATGCATCTGAATTTGACCAACCGGTTATCATGCGTTTTGCTCGCCTCCAATTGATACGTAACCAATGGAGACGTTATCGCCGACCATTGACAGGTACAGGTATCGGACCGATTACCGACCCGAATGACCCGACGAGATTTGAGGTGGCTTCTGTTAATTTTGAAGAAAACAGTAATGCACAACCTTTCCCATATGTATTGCCTCCGGGTATTCAGCGTGAGCAATCTTTAGGTGCTTTCCCGAATGCACTGCAAAATGAGCAATCACTCGCGATGAATATTTGCGACCTTGAGGCAGGTGATGCGCGGGCAGTCTACAAAATCATTAATTTGGATATGCGGCGGTACGAAAGACTGAAAATGTTCGTACATGCCGAATCCGATGAAACGGGAGATATTGACGAACTCGAACCCGGTCAACTCTCTATTTTCATGCGCTTGGGTAGCGATTTCGAGGATAACTTTTACGAATACGAAATACCGCTTTTACCGAGTGAAGAAATATTTGATACAGACGATCTGAATGAACAAGTAGAAAAAGTATGGCGCGAGGAAAATCGTTTTGATTTCCCATTGGCTTTATTCAGAGAAACGAAAAAAGCGCGTAATGCTTCCGGCGAACCTGTCACGTCAATTTATAGTTCAGAAGACCCTGACAAACCTGATAATACCGTACGAATCGTTGGTAATCCTGATTTGGGTTATGTGAAAGGTATCATGATTGGTTTGCGAAATACGACGGATGCGACCAATATCTGCGCCGAAGTATGGGCGAATGAGTTGCGACTCAGCGGCTTGGACGAACGTGGTGGTGTAGCAGGTTTGGCTCGACTGGATATTCAATTGGCTGATTTTGGTAGCATGACGGCTTCGGTGAGTCACACCGGAATCGGTTGGGGACAATTGGAGCAGCGTGTTGGTCAACGTGCTTTAGAGGCGGTTACGCAGTATGACTTAGCGACCAATTTGGAGTTAGGTAAATTGCTGCCTGAAAGAACAGGTTTACGCATTCCATTCTATGCACAATATTCATCGACGATAGAAACACCTGAATTTGACCCCTATCAGTTGGATTTACGTTTGAAAGAAGATGTGCTTGACGAATTGGAAACAAGGGCAGAACGCGATTCTATCCGCAATTTAGCAGCGAATGTGACGACTATAAGCGGTTTCAATTTTACAAACGTAAGAAAAGAACGCACCAACCGCGAACGTAAACCAATGCCCTGGGATGTCGAAAACCTAAGTTTGACCTACGCATTTGATAAGACGACCCGACACGATCCGACGATTGAAAATGAAGAAGTAAATCGTTATCGTGGTTCGATTGATTATAATTATGCGAGTCAACTGCGTCCTATCGCGCCATTTAAAAACATGAAAAATAAATCGCCGTGGTTGGGCTTGATTAGAGATTTCAATTTCAATCCTCTACCAAATTCTATCAATGTAAGAAATGATTTGAATCGCCATTATGGAGAAATCAAATATCGTTTTGCAGATGAATTAAAGAGTACGTACTACGATAAGCGATTCAGTTGGGATAGAGCCTACGGCTTGCAATGGAATCTGTCAAAAGGCTTGACAATGGGCTTCAATGCCGTGAATAGTTCGGTGATTGATGAGATTGAAGAATATGATTATGATGAAAATGGTTTTCCAAGAGTAGACCCAACCACCGGTAATCCAATACGCCCAACGGATGAAGCCAAGCGAGACACCATCATGCAGGGCTTACGAACGGGTGGACGTAATAAGTTTTACAATCACAATTTGAATATCAGTTATACATTGCCGACTAAGCAGATTCCGCTATTAGCATGGACATCTATCAAGGCGCAGTATCAGGCAAATTATGATTGGAGCAGAGCGAGTTTGAACACAGATTCACTGGGTAATGTGATTCAAAATGGTCAGACGCGTAGTATTACGGGGGATTTGGATTTGACGAAATTGTATAACAATTCTGATTATCTCAAGAAAATTAACTCGAAAAAACGAAAGAAACGCAAGCAAGACCCACGCAAAGTAGAACCTCCCAAGCCGACAGGGCCTAAACCTAAGGGTAAACAGGACATCAAATTTAAAGACCCGACACGTATAGGGGAGGTCTTCTTGCCGGAAACTGAAGTAGATGACATTATAGAGGGTGATAAAGGTAAGAAGAATAAGAAAAAGCGTAAGCAAGCGAAAGAAAAAGGTATTGACGGTGCCGATGACGGTTCATTGAGCAAAGGCAAAGCTAAAGACAAAAAAGACCGTGAACCAAGTGCCGCAGAACGTGCGATATTGCGTACACTGATGTTGATTCGTAAGGCAAGGGTGAGCTACACGGAGGACTTCTCTTCTGTCGTACCCGGATTTGTGCCTGAGACGCGCTTGCTTGGTCAAGATAATGGCTTCAATACGCCCGGTTGGGATTATGTATTTGGTGCGAATTACGGCTTAAACTGGCGTTTGTCTGATTTCACGAGTTGGCTGGATGAACGTGGTGCTGCCGATAATATCGTCTACAATCCATTCCTGAACCAGCAGGTTTTGGTCAATTATACAAAGACTTACGACGGTAAATTGACCATTGAACCATTCAACGATTTCCGTATTGATGTCAATGTAAATCGCTCATTTTCAAAGAACCACAGCCAGTACTACAAAGTACAGGAAGTGGGTGGAGATTTGCAACATCTCAACGAAATCGACAGAGGAAGTCTCAATATGACTTACTTCACGATGCGTACCTTGTTTGGTTCTACTACAGAAGAATTGATAGACAAATTCGACATCTTTGAAGATAATCGTGTGATTATTTCTGACCGCCTTGCTGCATTGGATATTCGTTCTGAAGGTAATCACGAAATTGATACCGATTATGGTGATTACCGTGAAGGCTACGGACGTTATCAGCAAGATGTATTGGTTCCTGCTTTCCTCGCAGCTTACACGGGCAGAGATGCAACAACTTTCCCATTGACGGTATTCGATGTATTGCCGCGTCCAAACTGGCAGTTTACTTATAATGGTCTGAATAAATTGGAGGCGTTCAAGAATATTTTTGGTAGTTTCAATATCAAGCACGGATATTCTTCTACTTTGAGTATCAACTCATTCGCTACGGATTTGGATTTCCAAACCTTCTTGATAAATGAGCAAACACGCAATTTCTTCTCTACGTATGAAATTCCTGATTTGGTCATTAGCGAGCGATTCAGTCCGTTGATTGGTATTGATATTCGCACGAAGAGCGATATGTTGCTGCGTTTTGATTGGAATAAGACGCGTAATTTGGCGATGAGCTTCACCGATTACCAGCTTTCGGAGACGAATAGCGAAGAGTTTACAGTCGGGGTAGGCTATCGTGTGAAAGGTTTTAAATTACCGTTTAAACTGATAAATATACCGGGTACCGGAGGAAAAGAGAAAACCAATGTCTTGGAGAATGACTTGAACTTCAAACTCGATGTCTCGTACCGTGATGATGTAACTATCAATCACCTACTCGACCAAGAGCAGACAGTGCCAACACGTGGTTCGCGAGTGATTCGTATTTCTCCGTCGATTGATTATGCGGTGAATAAGTTTGTGAACGTACGTATCTTCTTCGACCGTAGCCGTACGATTCCGAAAACTTCGGCATCTTTCCCGATTACGAATACGCAAGGTGGGGTGACGATTCGATTCTCACTGACACAATAAAAATAAACGGCTGACGGACGCTTCGCTCGACGATAGACGGGCGTCTTCGGCTGATGGATTAAAAACAAACGCTCATTTGGCTTTGCCAAATGAGCGTTATTATTTCCAACCTCACCCTAACCCTCTCCAAGCTTGGAGAGGGAATTAGCTTTAGTTTTAAACGAATTTTGAAATCAACCATTCTCCCCTCCAATGAAATGGAGGGGCTGGGGGAGGATAAACGTCAAAAAGCTCTCAACAAAAACTCGCGCACAGGCGTAGCCGCGCGATAGCATTCAATAATCTTTTCATCCAAATCATCTGAAAGAATATTTTCGGCATCCATTTCTGTCCAATAGTAAAATTGCTTATTATAGATGAGCGGTTCGTTTGCGCCGATTTCTTTGAACTCCTTTGGAATGACTTTGTTTTTTTCGCCGTGTATTTCGCCATATACTTTCTTAAAGCCTTTATCATTCAATACTTTACGGAAGCCTGTGGTGTCTTTGGCGATTTCTTCGCGGATGCGGTAGAGTAGACTTTTCTCACACATGTATACGCCTCCATACACACGCACGCGTTCGTGGTTCAATTCAAAATACAAACCCGGTGTACTTTTATCTTTGCGTCCGCCGCGTGAGATGATGGCGGAGTTACTGGTTTTATAAGGCGTTTTATCTTTTGAAAATCGGATGTCGCGATTGATACGGAAGATAGCATCTTTGGGAGTGAGGGCAATCGTAGGGTCCATTGCAGCTACTTTGTCGATGACGGCTGCTACGAAATTTGAGAAAGGGTCTTTGACAGTACTTTTGTAACGTTTGCGGTTTTCATCAAACCAATCTTTATGATTGTTTTCTGATAATTCAGCGAAAAAATTGAGGTAATCTTCTGTAAAATATGCCATTTTTTAATGATTAACGATTAATGGGGAACGTAAAACGATTTTGTAAATCGTTCTGCGGCAATGGTACAATTTACAAAATCGTTTTATGTTTTTATATTCTAATAAAAGTATTTCTTCAATTTAATAAATTGATTTTCAAATAAATAATAAGAAATCATACTCACAATAATTGAGCAAACCAAAGCTGTAATTCCGAGTATAATTACATTGAAAATATTGGTCAAATCAATACCTTCCATTTCACATAATTTCATCAAAAAAGTAATACAAATGGTGTGATACAAATACAAACCATAGGTGTACACACCCAAGCGGCTAATGATGTGATTACGAGGAATGTAAATACGATTTTCGGTAGGAAGGGTAAAGAAAATTAATGCAGTAAATAACAATCCAAGTGTGAGTGGCTTGATGAATAACTGTGTAGCATAAGTCATTTGTGGGAAAATAAGAATGAATGCCACCGTAATTGCTGCAATGAAATATTTTACAGACATCGAAATACGACTGATACGCTCAATAATTTCTTCTTTTTTAATTAGACAATAAGCCGGAATAGTACCGTAAGCGAAGTAGTCGATATTGGTAAAGATATCCATATCAACGATGACCAAATTATAGTAAATCACTCGCCCGATATATGCTATGATGATAGCCCCGATTATCAATACGGGGATTCGCCTGATAGGGAGAAAATATAATAGCAAGCCCCAAATGATATAAAAGTGTTCCTCAATACACAGCGACCACATCACGCGCAAAGGCGATACATTTGGGAATGTTCCCGTGCTCATCATCATATAGTTTTCAAGAAAAAGGCAAGACATCAACCAGTTGGGTTCGTAACCTTTTGTAGAGTAAGCAATGCCCGCAAAACCAAGCAGATAAGGTGTGAGAAAGGCAAAGAGTATCATGGCGTAAAATAGAGGCCAAATTCGCAAAATACGCCGCATGAAAAACTTTTTGAGCCGCACTGTTCCGGTCATTTCTTTTTCATACAACAAAATATACGAAATCAAAAAACCGCTCAATACAAAGAAAAACACGACACCAATATCACCACTACCATCAAACAATCTTAAAATAGGAAAACCCGCTAAAGGAAGGTGAGAAAGAAAAACCAAAAAGAAGGCGAGAAACCGCAGGGCATCGAATGTCTCAAAATATCTTCTTTTCAATGATTAATGATTAACGGTGAATGATTAATGCGGTGCGAATATACAAAAACAGCCGCAACGAAAACACGTTACGGCTGCCTATATTGACATTCGATTAAAGAATTAATCATTAATCGTTATGCATTAATCATTATTTAGTTTCCTGCAATCAATTTAGCAATAGGACCAACTATACACGAGCCTAACACCGACCAAAACAAAACACCTCCTACGAGAAAGGCAAATGCCCTTGTTTTGTTTTTGTAAATCGTGGCAGCGATAATCGCGCCCACAGGCACAGAAATTAACGGTGGCGTGATAAACGCCAAGCCATATAAGCCAAATCGCTGCTTAACACGTACAATAAAGCGGTTGGTTTTGGTGAATTTACGTGGTTGGATACCGCGTTTTTTCAAGTACCACAGATAGGCTTTTTTAGCTGTACTGGCAAAATACATGAAGAAAAATACACCTGAAACACCACCAATAGCCGTGTACAAAATGACTTCAAGCATCCCAAATCCGGCAGCGAAACCCGTAGGTACGCCTACCAGTGTGTGCTTCAAAGTCGAGATTAACATGACCCCCAATGCTTCCCAAAATTCTGCCATAGTTTTTTGAAATCCCAAATCCCAAAATCCAAATTCCAATTGAAGATGATTAAGCTCTATGTTGGAATTTGGGTTTTGGAATTTGGTACTTACATTACTTTATTGATTATTTTCAATAATATCGTTGATGACGTGGAGTGCTTCTTCCACATAGACATCTTTTTGTAGACTTTCGTACCACTCTTCTACGCGTGCAAGTTGAGCAGAATCTGCTTCTACTGAAGGCATTACGAAACTTGGTGTAGTAACTGTCAAACCTTCAATTTCCTCATCACCCAAATCTTCGTACTTCTTATTTTTTGCTTCCGAATCCGCTTCGTACTTTCTGAATTTCTCTAAATTCAAGTTGTCATTCGGATTGTCGCGTTCTTCTTTGAGCAATTGTGCACGCTCGTCAATGAGTGTAAACGTTTCATTATTTGAAACGCGATCAGCACTCATTTGTTTGATTTTATCTATATTTTCTATAGTAAATTCAGTGCTATATTCTACAGGCTCAATCACGTCCCAAGCCATAGGATAGTCATGTTCTTTTTCGCCTGTATCAATATAATCGTAGCGATATGGCAAGGCAATATCCGGCGCAACACCTTTCAATTGTGTGGTCTTACCATTGATACGATAGAATTTTTGAGTCGTCATTTTTACTGAACCCAGCGGACGTACATCTGCCATTACAGCAGGTACGGTACGGTCAAGGTTGATGAATCGTTGTACAGTCCCTTTTCCGAAGGAATTGCTACCAACAACTACTGCACGACCATAGTCTTGCATGGCTGCCGCGAGGATTTCAGAAGCAGATGCGCTACCTGAATTTATCATAATCACCAAAGGACCATCATAAGTCACTTTCGGGTCTTTATCTCTCAAAATGCGTGGGTCAGCATCTTTACTTTTTACTTGTACGATAGGTCCTTTTTCGATAAATAAGCCGGACATGTCAACTACCTCATTGAGCGAACCACCGCCATTATTTCTCAAATCCAAAATGACACCTGCAACACCTTCTTGCATCAAACCTTGCAACTCTTTATCGACATCTTCAGCGCAGTTTCTTCCACCTGTTTTCGTGAAATCAGCGTAGAATTGTGGGAGGTTGATTAAGCCGACTTTATATTCTGCATCTTGTGTGGTGAGAATAGTTGATTTAGCGTAGGATTCTTCCAATACCACAATGTCGCGGATGATAGGAATGACCTTCGTAGAGCCGTCTACTTTTTTGACCGTCAAGCGAACTTCCGTTCCTTTCTTACCGCGAATCAAGCGTACAGCATCGTCCAGACGCATACCGACTACATCGACAGGCTCTTCTTCACCTTGTGCTACGGCAGTGATAACGTCGTTGGCTTCAAGTTCTTTTTGTCGCCAAGAAGCACTACCCGGCACGATACGGATGACTTTGATGTCGCCATCTTCCACACGCAATTGCGCGCCGATACCTTCCAAACGTCCCGAAATTCGGATGTCAAAATCTTCTTTATCTTTTGGTGGGAAATAATTGGTGTGCGGGTCAAATGAAGAGGTCACTGCATTGATGTAAGTCTCCAAACGGTCGCTACGACGCAACTTAGAAAGTCGCTCAAACCAATCGTCGTGTACTTTCAATTCGTCTTTACGTGCTTTGGCTTCCAATTCCTCGAAAGTCATGTCAAGAACATCCTTTTCATCATCATCTTTTTTCTTTTTCTCCTCTTTTTCGTCCTCTTCCAATTCACCTGCGGCTGCTTTTTCTTGCTTTTCTAAATTGCCGACTATTCTATCCAATACTCGGTACTTGAGGGCTTTTCTCCAATAGTCTTTAAGCTGCGCTTCGTCCTTTGCGTATTCGACTTTTTCTTCATCAAATTCAAAACGCTCATCTATCGTGAAATCAAAAGGTTTGTCCAAGATTTCCTTGTACATTCCTTCGATTTGGCCGATTCGATTGTTGATTAATTGATAAGAAAGTTCAAAAAACTCAAACTCGGCTGCGCTTACTTGGTCGTCAATTTGATGCTTATATTGCTCAAGTTGAGCTACATCATCTGCCGTGAAGAAACGCTTTGTGCCATCCATACTTTCCAAGTACAACTTGAATGCACGCTCCGAAAAGTCGTCATCTATTTCAAGTGGCTCATAATGCAGTTTATTCATACTGCTGAGTATAGATTGCATCAACACTTCGTCTTTGTCACCTTCGTCGCCGGGTAATCTGAACGCCCAAATTGCGACTAATACTATTAAAGCAAGGAATAGAAACCCTCTGATTTTCATAAAATATATTTTTCTTTAATTTTTATTTCTAAAAATAGCTTTTTTTAATCTTATAAAGATACGTTAATTTCGATAAATAGTTAGGTCAATTATGATTATTACCGTAGTTTAACGAATGTTTAACCGCGTACCCATAAATTTCGTTTGGTATTCGGTACTTTAATGACAAATTTCAAGCCGTTTTTGTTGCATCTATACCATCTTATGAAAGACTCATCAACGAAAATAAATCAATTGAGAAAAAAACTCCTTTTTTCGTGTTCATTTATTTTGCTTATTGCGGTATTACCTCACCTTCATGCTCAACCTATATTTGAGACGCTTCCTGCTGATTTAATCTCCAAAATCAGTAAATTGGAGCATGTAGTTGATGTAGAAAAACAAGCAGATAATAGCCTCACAATTACATTCCAACAACCTCTCGACCACGATAACCCGACCGATGCATCATTCTCTCAACGCATTTATTTGACGCATGTAAGTTTCGATAAACCGGTGGTCATGGTAACAGAAGGTTATGCGGCACCTCACAATAAAACCTATGAATTAAGTGCTTTGGTTGATGCAAATCAATTGATTGTAGAGCATCGTTATTTCGGAGCATCCAAACCTAAAACAAAAGATTGGCAATACCTCACTACTCGCCAAGCGGCGGCTGACCATCATCGAATTATTGAGAGTTTTAAGCAATTATATGGGGGGAAATGGCTCACGACAGGCATCAGTAAAGGTGGGCAGACTGCCATTTATCACCGTTATTATTACCCTGATGATGTGGATGTGACAGTGCCATATGTTGCCCCTTTAAATTTTGGAGTAGAAGACCCGCGATTAACTAAATTCTTAAATGATGTTGGTTCGGCAAGTTGTCGAAAAAAGATATTTGAGTACCAACGTCGATTATTAGAAAGGCGAAATGAATTGTTGCCACTAATGAAATGGTATTGTCTTGGAAAGGGACAAAAGTTTGCTATCGGACGCGAAGCAGCTTTTGAGTATGCGGTGTTGGAATATTCCTTTTCGTTTTGGCAATGGGGAAAAGACTGCCGCGATATTCCCACTGCTACGGCTTCTAATGACGAAATGCTAAAACATTTGATTGATGTGGTGGGTTTCGACTTGTATTCGAATAGGGGAGTAGCTTATTATCATCCGTTTTTCTATCAGGCAATGACAGAATTGGGATATTATGGATTTGATACTACGGGTTTACGGCATTTATTAAAAGCTGTACCTCAACCCACTAATACCGTTTTTGCACCCGAGTCTAACTTGCCATTCAATGCTGAACTCAATCAAGATGTCCGAAAGTGGCTACGCAAATCCGGTGATAAAATGCTCTATATTTACGGTGAATTGGATGCTTGGTCGGGTGCTGCTGTTAATCCTTCTTCTAAAACAGATGCTTTGAGGATTGTCATGAAAAATCGCGCTCATCACGATGCTCGCATCAAAAATATGACATCTGCCAACAAACAAAAAACAATGACGACCTTGCAAAGATGGCTTACTGATGAATCACTGAGAACGCAGAAGAACAGCGAATAACGAATGGAAATGATTTCAAAAAATGGAAAGAAGAAACGCCAAAGGATGCATATTTGAAAGCATCACCGAGCTTATTTGATATGCTATGGGGAATAGAAAAGCCCTCATTAATTTGGCGTTATTAGTGATTAGTTAATTAGTTATTAGTCAGCTAATTATGGGCATTGGTTCCTGAAAAAGGTCATTATCTTTCTGAGGCATCTAAATCTCTAAAAGTTGTTTTTAAGCAGATATTACACATTTAAAAAAATGTAGTTAAATTTTTGTATTCAAAAAATAAGTCTTTTTATGAAGACCTTTTTTACCATACAAAGCCCATAACTAACTAATAACCAATCAACTAATCACTAACCCCAAATTAATCGTTAATCATTATCCGTTCTTTTTCCCAAAAATCACCTGCGATACGTTCTATCGTTTCAATTTCTTTTTTAGAAAGTTGTTCCATCCAATCTTTTCGTTCGGTGATTTCGGCGGTTTTGGCTTTAAGCATTCGCTTATTGCCTGAAAAGTGCTTGGGCGTACTCCGAAAATCCAATGAAGCCTGACTCGCATCCACGCCTGCAAAATCCAAAATTTCCTTGAGATGACGCATGGGTTCACGGCAAAATCCACCGTAGGTCATTTCATACTTTTTAACTTTCCATGTGTCAAATATCTTTCTGATATCAGTGTGTTCACGTAGCCAGGTCCCGGCAGCTTCTTCGGGCGACCATTTGTGGTATTTCATCCCTGATGCAGCTTGCGCTCGCACATCGCGTATCATATACACGACATAAAAGTCAAAATCCTCAATCAGAGACAAATACAAAGCATGATGAATGGGTTTGGAAGAATCTACAAATACTTCATTACCATCAAGTTGCAAGGTCGCATTGACGATGTGTTTATTTACTTCACAAATCTCTCTTATTCTACCTGCAAATGGAGTAAATCCAATCGAACGATTATTAGCAATTAAATTTTTTGTAATTCGGCGACCTATTTTATTAATTAATTTATTTTGATAAAGGCGAAATTGCGTCACGTCCGTCTTTAGATAACTGTCCGGAATTTTTGCCATCACATCGTCTCTTATCGCGCTCCAATATTCACATTCTGAATACAATTTACCACACGAACAATCAAACCGCCCCTTACCGCCCGGACGCAATGACTTGATATAGAATTTCTTACGCTCTCCAATGGTACTAATGTCAGGATGTGCACCGAGTATAGCACTCAACAAAGTCGTCCCCGAATAACGACTTGAAACGATGTATATTAACTTTGGTTTGGACAAGATTAGTTTAGGTTTAAGAACATTTTAGGAACTCACAATTTTATTGTTCGTTATTTCATTTCGTATATAAAATTATACTAAAGCAAAAGAACAAATTTTTATCATAATAACCAATTATAAAAAAAATATCTGCAAAAAAAATCTCGCAACTCACATCTCACATCTCTACTCTATTCCGTATCTTTGTAAGATGACAAGTGAACAATTAAAATCCCTACGGGACCGATTACGGGTCATCAGGGACTATCTTTGACGTCGATACACGATTAGAACGTATCGAAGAGGACGAGCAGCGGGCGGGCGATCCCAATTTCTGGAATGACAACAAAGCTGCACAAACTGTACTCAAAACGCTTAAAAGTAATAAAAAGCGCATAGAAGAATACAAGGACTTAGAAACCCAAATTGAAGACCTTGCCGTATTGTTTGAATTTTCGCAAGAAGGAGAGGCAACACCTGAAGAAGTCGAGGAGCAGTATCAAATCTCGCTCACGGCAATGGACGAGTCTGAGCTAAAAGCGATGCTCGACCAACCGGAAGATGAACTGAGTTGCACCATCGAAATCAATGCAGGTGCAGGAGGTACAGAAGCTTGCGATTGGGCAGATATGTTGCTACGCATGTATATCATGTGGGGCGAAAAGAACGGCTACAAAGTTCGCGAAGTAGACCGCGTAGATGGCGATGTAGCAGGTGTCAAATCTGTTGAATTGGAGATTGACGGCGAATTTGCCTATGGCTATCTCAAGGGTGAAAATGGTACACACCGTCTCGTTCGCATCAGTCCGTTTAATGCACAAGGGAAGCGACAAACTTCCTTCGCATCTGTCTATGTCTATCCTGTTGTAGATGATTCGATTGAAATCGAAATCAATCCGGCAGATGTAGAGATGCAGACTTCGCGCTCCGGCGGAGCAGGTGGGCAGAACGTCAATAAGGTGGAGACTAAAGTCCAACTCACACACAAACCGACGGGTATTGTTGTTGTCTGTCAGATTGAACGCTCTCAACTTGCCAATCGTGAAAAGGCGATGCAAATGCTCAAATCGCGTTTGTATCAGATAGAATTAGCAAAACGCAATGCCAAACGCGATGAAATCGAAGCAGGAAAAGACGCGATTAGCTTCGGCTCACAGATTCGTAGCTACGTATTGGACGACCGTTGGGTGAAAGATTTGCGTACCGAACACAAAGTTCATAACCCTGATAAGGTACTTAATGGAGAAATTAATGATTTCTTAAAGGCATATTTGCTGGGTGAACGAAACAATAAACGAAAATAAGAGTTTCATTGATTTGTGGCTCAATTGTTTCATTGTTAGATGGTTGGATTGCCAACCATTAGGCAATGCAACAATAGAACCATCTAACAATGTAACAATATCAATACAGCAATGAATAAAACAATTTTCTCCGGCATACATAGAGAAGCTATTTTTGAAGAAGCTCAGAATGAGCAATTCGACCTCATTGTGATAGGCGGTGGCATCACAGGGGCAGGTATTGCATTGGACGCAACAGCACGAGGCTTAAAGGTGATGTTAGTTGAGAAAAAAGACTTTGCATGGGGTACGAGTAGCCGTTCTACCAAGTTGATTCATGGTGGCTTGCGTTATCTCAAACAATTGGAAGTCAAGTTGGTACGTGAGGTCGGTTTGGAACGCGCTATTGTACATCGCAATGCACGACATATTGTGATTCCTGAGAGAATGTTACTGCCGATAATTGAAGGAGGAGAATTGGGGAAAATGACCAGTTCGATGGCATTGTGGGTGTATGATTATCTGGCAGATGTGAAGAAAGAAGAACGCCGAAGAATGCTCTCCAAAGAAGAAACCCTAAAGCACGAACCGCTACTTAGAAATGATATTTTGAAAGGAGGCGGTATCTACTACGAATATCGTACAGACGATGCGCGACTCACCATCGAAAATCTCAAATCCGCACAATCTCGCGGCGCAACATCCATCAATTACACCGAGGCTATTGAGTATTTTTATGAAAATGAGAAAGTAAGCGGTGTACGAGTTAAAGACCACATTTCCAATAAATTATATGATTTAAAAGCCAAAAAAATTGTCAATGCTACTGGTCCGTGGGTAGATGAAGTACGTGGACTTGACGACCCCAAATTAGGTAAAAAGCGACTCCACCTCACTAAGGGTGTCCATGTAGTCATACCTTACGAAAAATTACCCCTCAAACAAGCCGTATATTTCGATGTAGATGCGGATAGTCGAATGGTCTTTGCCATCCCACGCGGACGCATCACATACGTAGGTACGACAGATACGACCTACAAAAGCGAAACCGACGAACCGCACACCACAAAAGCCGATGTAGATTACGTATTGGCGGCTGCAAATTACATGTTTCCAAATGCCAATTTGACGGCAAATGATGTAGTTTCGACTTGGGCAGGTTTGCGTCCTTTGATTCATCAAGAGGGTAAAGACCCGTCAGAACTCTCGCGCAAAGATGAGATTTTTTATGCCGATTCAGGATTGATTTCGATTGCAGGTGGAAAATTGACAGGTTACCGCAAAATGGCGGAGCGTGTGGTGAATGAAGTCGTCAAATTCTTACAAAAAGAACATCCCGACCAGTATAGAAATTTAGAGCCTTGTACTACCGCTAAAATTCAACTTTCGGGCGGCGATTTTGACTCAGAACGTGCGCTCAACACCTTCATAGCCAAGCGAGTAGGAGAGGTGAAGCAAATTGGCTTGGAAGAACGCCACGTTGTTGATTTGGTGTATAAATATGGCACAAACATCGACATTATCATCGAAAAAGCCTACGAACTTTACGCCGAAATCAGCGACGCAGAACAACGCATCCAAGTCGCCGAAATGTGGTATGGCATCCACTATGAAATGTGCAATAACCTATGCGATTACTTGGTTCGTCGTACAGGAAGGTTGTATTTTGAGCGTGACTCATTGGCAGAATTATATCCTTTCATCGCAGATGAAATGGCAAAAGAACTCGGCTGGAGTGAAACGCAAAAATCTGCTGCCATCGCCGAGTTTGAAAAAGAATATATGGATGTGGTGACATTTGAGAGAACTGAACCGTTGACAGTATAGATTTTTGCATGTAAAAAAGGATAACACATGGCATTAGAAGACAGACATTTAGATTTACTTCAAAACATCGAATTCATGGTAGTTTCTGTTTATCGAGACGACCCTATGATGGAAGACCGTGAGGCAATCCGTGCATTGGAAGCTTTGGTACAATATCAACGAAGGGTAGCGGGAGGACAAACTCCAACGTTGCCGGATAATCTCTCTGAAAATGAGCAACTTGTGTTTGATCGTGTACAGGGTATTGTGGAAGAACGTCGCGAAATGGCACCGCCGGAAGAAGCCCCTAAAAGATTCAGCGTACTCAATAAAAAGTCGAATAGTTTTGAAGATACAATATTGGCTTGCTTGCGAAAACTTCACAAGTCAGCAGTTCGCTGGAATAAACGAAACGGTAAGCAAGGTTATCTTAAATTTGCGATTCAATACCTGCCTTGACACCAAAAAATCAATTATCAAATACCCAACTTCCAAAAGTAAAATTCAGAACATCGAGAGTGTAGAATTTTCACTTTTAGGAAATCTCACGCTATGCACGATAGTAGACTGATCACTATTTTACGGCACATCGACAAGAAGGAATATCGCAAAATCAATGATTTGGTGAAAAGTCCGTATTTTAATAAAAATAAGGATGTCGAACAGTTATTTAAGTATCTGCGAAAATTAGCCCCTGAATTTAAACCCGAAAAACTCGTCAAAGAAGATGTTTTTAAAAAAGCCTTTCCAAACAAGAAAATTACACCTGCCCAACAGAATAAATTGATGTTTAAATTGCGGGAATTGTTAGAGATTCATCTGACGATAGACTACGTTGACAAACGTCCGCATTTCATGGCAAAATATCTGTCTGAACAGTACACTTCGATAGGCATAGATGAGTATGCTTTGAAAATTCTAAATGATGCTGTTGATTTCCTCTCCAAACAACCTGAATCTACTGAAATATTTACCCTGATAAATATGCATCAATTTGATGTAAGTAAATTAAAATCATTTTCTTATAAAGAAGAAAATATTCAAACCATACAGGGATTTATCTCAGATGTCGATAAGATATACATGCTCCGAAAAATGCATTATGAAATTATTCTGGCTATTCTATCTACTGAATACAATATTCAAATAGAACAGCAGGGGATGGATGCTGTATGGGAAATATATCAAAAAACGCAACATAATTCGCATTTGTTGGATATCGTAGCAACAACTGCGAAAGCGTTTAAAAAATCTTACACTTTAGATACTTACCACCAATTGAAAAAGATTGTTTTAACGCACATAGACAGTTTTCATCCTATCGAACAAAGGTTTTGTTTTGGGTGGTTGACCACATATTTTACTTTTGTTACGCGTTATACGAAGAGCAACAAAAGAGAAACCGATATGGAATATTTGGATTTGTATAAGGCAGGTTTTCAAAAAAATTACCTATTGAATCATAAAATATCTGCACCGCTTTTCATTAATCCTTTCATGGTGGCAGGGGTGCTTGGTGACATTGAATGGTGTCAATATATGATGGCTAATTACATAGATTGTGTGTATGATGCGGACAAACCTAATGTTGTTTTTTTTGCGGATGTGTACTTAAATTTTGTATTAGAAAATGATGAAAAGGTCGTAGAACTCATGCAAAACAAAACAACCATGTCTTACGATAAAAACAGCGCACATCAACTCCTCAAATTTTACCTGATGTTGTCTTTGTTCCGCTTAAAACGATTTGATGAATTGTACACTCTCACAGATAATATACGCGTGTTTTTGTACCGACAAAAAAATATGAATACCGACTATCGCGATAAGCAATTACAAGGGCTTAAAGAATATGAATACTTTTTTCAAATCCACCGGGATAAAAAGAAACTAAAGGAATTATTGGAGAAAATAAAGACCAGCCAGATGCCTAAACATTGGTTACGAAAAGAAATTGAGAAAATTTTAGCTCAAAAATAATATTTTCAGAGGAAGAGTTTAATCTATGCCTTTGTTAGTAAGTCTTTGATTATCAATTGCAAAAGGTGTACGAAAAGGTGTTTAATATTCTTTTTTAAAGAATTTCAATCATTTTTTGTTATTGTGAAAACATAAAAGCTGACCTATTTTTACTTACTGGTTTGTTTAAAAGTTTCGCCCACTCTCCATCATAAATTATAGCACTCTATCGAAGCACTCGTATAATTGGTAGGCTTATGCAAACCATAATAGTTTACCCGAAGACAAAGTCCCCTCCGGGTAAATTTCTCAGGGCAATCTAAACGGATTGCCCTTTTTTCAATTACTTTTCTTATTTGTCAATACCGAGACAAACTTCACACTCCTTTTCTAATTCAATACGAAAATCTCAGAAAACTGCGTTACATTGCCAAAAATGTGATATATTGTTGTGCAGTTTCATGGTTCAATTGCTTAATGGTTTCATTGTTTTGGATTAAATTTTGGCGAAGCCAAAAAATAACAATAAAACCATGTAACAATAAAGCAATGAAACAGTAAAACAATTAAACAATCATTAATTCTATGCACATAGTAATTATCGGCAATGGCATCAGTGGTATCACAACAGCACGTTGGATACGCAAATTGAGCGACCATCAAATTACCGTAATTTCTGACGAAACAGACTACTTTTTTTCGCGGACTGCGCTGATGTACATCTACATGGGGCATATGCGATTTCAAGACACACAACCATATGAAAATTGGTTTTGGGAGAAAAATCGAATCAATTTGCTGCGTGATAGGGTAGAATCTATCGACATTCCAAATAAAAAATTGAATATGCGTGATACGTCGTCTATTCAATACGACAAACTGGTACTTGCACTCGGCTCCAAACCCAATAAATTTGGTTGGCCCGGACAAGACCTCGACGGTGTACAAGGTATGTACTCTGCACAGGATTTGGAAGGCATGGAAAAGTATAGCGAGGGGCTAAAACACGCAGTCATTGTAGGAGGTGGATTGATAGGAATTGAAATGGCAGAAATGTTTCATTCGCGGCATATTCCGGTGACGTTTTTGGTACGGGAAAAAAGCTACTGGAACATGGTACTTGCTCCTGACGAGTCGGCTATGGTCAATCGCGTCATTAATAAAAATGGCATCGACCTTCGCCTTTCCACCGAATTAAAGGAAATACTACCCGATGAAAACGGTAAATGCCGTGCAGTCATCACCAATAAAGGCGATGAAATTCCTTGTCAATTTGTTGGACTGACGGCGGGGGTACATCCTAATATTGCCTTCATTAAAGAAACTGAAATCGAAACCCAAAAAGGCATCGTAGTTGACGAACACCTCGAAACAAGTGTCAAAGACATCTATGCCGTAGGTGATTGCGCTCAACTTCGCAACCCGCCACCGGGTAGACGACCCATCGAAGCCGTATGGTATGTAGGGCGCATGATGGGCGAAACGGCTGCCTACAATATTTGTGGTAAACCCGTTGAATATCAGCCGGGTATATGGTTCAATTCAGCTAAATTTTTTGACATCGAATACCAAGTTTACGGTACCGTACTCGCCAATCCACCTGCCGAACACAAATCACTTTATTGGGAACATCCTGATGGCGAAAAAAGCATCCGTATTGTATGGGATGACGTATCGGGTTGGGTGATTGGCTTTCAGACGATGGGCGTGCGCTACCGGGATGAGGTTTGTAGACAATGGATACGTGACAAAGCACATATTGAAAACGTGTTGATGAATCTCGGACTCGCGAATTTCGACCCTGAATTTTACGACCAATACGAATCAGAAGTCATCGCACTGTACAATCAAAAAACAGGCGCGAATTTGCAATTAATGGAAAAACGCGGATTGAATTCCGTTGTGAAATTTATCAAAAAACAGTTTGCATAACACGTAGCACGGAGCTTCCAGCCCGTGCATTCGCGTTATCTTTTTTGCAAAAAAAAATGCACGGGCTGGAAGCCCCGTGCTACGAAAAATAACATCATGGCTCAAGCACACAACAGCCTCTCACTTTCAAACCCCCATCCAACAGGTATGGACACCGTTCAGAAGATTGCTTCGGCAATCGGCGGACTTGGCTTGCTCATACTTTTCATCTCACTTTTCGGGCAAATTAATGGTAATTACGGAACATGGTTAACGGCTTCGCTCGCACTCATGACAGTGGGGGTGTGCGTATATGCATGGCGTGAATACATGGATAAGCCCGAAGGCATCAAAAATAACCACGTATGGCATAGGACATTGACCAACAAGGGCTTATGGGGCTGGATTGTTGGTGTTGTATTGACAGGTTTTTATGTTGTACTTTATTTTTATCCACAATATCTGGGCTTGGCAAAAGAAGGTGCTAATAGTGGACTCATTGCACTTTTCGACTCGCTTAGTCAGGCATTAAAAGGACAACCTGCCAGTCAATGGTTTGTATATGGCGCATTGTATACGTTGGCAATTTTAATTTTTGGAGTAAAATTTCTGCTCAAATACCGCCATAATCGCTACCAACAAATCCGCACCCTTTCGGTGATGTTTTTCCAGCTTGGATTTGCTTTTCTCATTCCCGAAATCTTGATGCGACTCAATTATCCTTACAATAATTTTATGAATATGTGGCCCCTCAATTATTACTTTTTTGATGGTTGGAATATTCAAGCGATGACGACGAGTGGTAAGGTAGGGATGTTTATGTTTGCATGGGGAATTTTAATGATTCTCGTTATATCGCCCGTGTTGACCTATTTTTATGGCAAGCGTTGGTATTGCTCATGGGTATGTGGCTGTGGTGGTTTGGCAGAGACTGCCGGCGACCCTTTTCGCCATCTTTCTGATAAATCGCTAAAAGCTTGGAAAATAGAGCGTTGGATGATACACGGTGTACTTGTTTTTGCGATTGTGATGACTTTAATGGTGTTGATTTTTAATAATGGTACACTCAGAAGTTGGTACGGATTTGCGATTGGTTCGGTCTTTTCCGGTGTGATTGGAGTGGGATTTTATCCGCTAATGGGAAGTCGTGTATGGTGTAGATTCGGCTGTCCTATGGCGGCGATTTTAGGTTTACAACAACGCTTTTTTAGTCGTTTTCGTATCACCACGAATGGCGGTCAATGCATCTCTTGCGGCAATTGCTCGACTTACTGCGAAATGGGTATTGACGTGCGTTCTTATGCTCAAAAAGGACAAAATATCGTACGTGCCTCTTGTGTAGGTTGCGGTATTTGCGCGGCGGTTTGTCCGCGAGGTGTATTGCGATTAGAAAATAGCGCAATTGATATTAATTCCCGTACTGATGAAATGAAAGTAATTATGATTTCGGAAAATGGCGTGAGAATTTAACGGACGCTTCGCTCGACGAATGACGGACGCCTTCGGCTTGACAACGGACGGATAGCTTTCGCTTGACAAAAAAATAGAAACGCTCATTTGGTAAAGCCAAATGAGCGTTTCTATTTTAATCGTATGGTTTCCGTCCGCCGTCAAGCGAAGCGTCCGTTTACCGTCCACCGTTTACTGCTTCACCCACTTCCCGTGGTCGAAGATATTTTGGCGATTGTCTTCGAGGGAGTAAGTATACAGACCGGACGCAAGATGTTGAATATCAATTGCGGTATCATCATTAGTTTGTCCTACAAAAACTTGTTTTCCGAAAGTATCATAGATTCTGACAGTATAAGTATCAATAGCTCCTGTAGAGAAAAATAATTGGCTGGTTGCAGGATTCGGGTACAATTTAGCTCTCTGTACGGGTAATTCGTAAGTGAATACGAGTTCTCCGTTTCCATTATTTTCTACGGTGTGCGCAATCAGTGTCTCGCCATTATCATTTACAGCAAGCAAACCGCCTCCATTTGGAATGACACATGGAATATCGTCAGGAATACCTGCGCCACCGCTACCGGGATTGATAGGTACAACAGTTTGTATTGTTTGAGTTTGACCTCTGGTGCCTACGAGTGGATTATTCGTATTGAAAGTCCCGCCATTCAATACCGAACTAAGGAGTGGATTAGCACCGACATTGGCAGAAATTGTCGGGGTTGGAGATGTTCCTGAATAGGTGTCGCAAACTGTACCATCTTCTGTAAGTAATTGGATACTGCTACCTGTAACTTGCGAAGTTAATTGTGGGTAAACAGTGAGCGTCACTTCAGTGATTCTACAATCGGACAATACATTAAGAATTGGACCATCTACGCTATTTACATCTACCGGAACAATACCAACCACCACTTCAAGCGGGTCGCAAGAAGTATTAATAATTGGATTCATAACGATAGGAGAGCAGTTACCACCATTGCTTACATTGGATTCACCAAAGTAGCGGATGAAAATACTACTACCTATACTTCCAGCAGTTATATCTTCCGGGAAACTTACATATCTGTCGCCACTTTGATAATAGAAAGCTGCGAAACCGGATAAGCCATTGTTGAAACCTGTAGTAAGGTCGCTATCAGCGACACAAGCATTTCCTAAGTCAATTTCGAAACTTTCACCTGAACATACCTCCATGGTAGCCTGCGGAGCAGGTGCAGAGCTACAGTATGGTAATTCAACGATGTTCATGCAAACTTCGAAGATGCTTGATTGAAAATTATCTGCACAGCCATTCTCTGTATAGGTATGACACACAACATAAGTATCACCGGGGCGCAAAGCAGTTGCTTTAGCAGGGAAAGCTCCAATCGGTTGTTGAAGTCCTACAGTAGCTACGCCACAAGTATTTGACTCATAAATTTGAACAGAACGACTTAGGCAGCTTGAATTGGCTGCGGAGAGATAAGTTGCATAAGAAGCCTCTTCTGAATTGGCGGTGTATTCTGTGCAATAAGTATATGATGTGCCGGTACCTGCACCGAGCTGAAGAGCTGTGGCATAGCCATAATATTGACAGCCTGTTCCGGAACCATCTCCATTGGTAGTAGAATTGGCAGCACTTCCCATAAATTCATTTTGACCTTCATAAATGGCATGTCCACAATCATTACCTGCGGATATGGAACCACATGAAGATGCGCAAGAGGCTATACTTAATAGAGTTGAATTACTAGTAGGTGTGTAATTTGAATGGTTAGATGATGTTTTGTCACAAAAATCATCTAAAACTGAAACATCACTCGGATTTGAATATCCTACGTTTAGGCATAAAAGGTGCGTTAACGTTGCTACTGCAACGAGGAGTACATACTTTTTCATAATGATACTTAGGTTTTATCTACCTTATGGGGATAGGGAAGTGGCAGAAAACTATTTGATACTAGTTTTCATAGTGGCGAGTGATATAGTTCGATACAAATATAGAGAGAATTTAGCTAGAAAACAATGACACGGAAGCACCGCACAAGTTTTGACGGATGATGAAAGACTTTATTTCTGTAACAGATTCCAATGTGATTTGGGATGTTCTTTTAAAGATATAGTCTTATATTTTGAAATTAAATATTGTTTGTTTGTTTTGTGTTAAGTATTTGCATGTAAAATAAAAATAACCTGTAAATATTTTACTATCAAGTTTTTTTGAAAATGCATAAATTTAATTAAAGTAATTTTTATAAGTGTTAACTAAGTTCTGGAATAAATATTTTAAAGTTTTGTGTAGCACGTTCAGGATGAATTTAAGCAGTTTTTTTAAGGAATAATTCACTTTTCAGATGTCACACATTTACTAAAAATCGACTTTTTATTTGACATAAAAGTGACAAAAAGGATTTGTGACATAGTATAAGCGACTAAATGAAATAACGAGTAGTAATATTATCTACTTGAATACAACATGACATAAAGGTATAAATTACAGATGTTTGAGTTGATTTGTGATATATTTTTTATTGTAATTTATTTTTAATGTTAAATCTATTTAAATAGTGTTAGAACTTGTCTATTGCTCATTAACACCCTTATATGAGTTAAGTGTTTTTATATATAAAAATAAAATAAATTTATTTTATTTAATTTTAAAAGGATTGATATATGGATTGGAAAGCATATTATTGACATTTATTGATAGAATCGTAATATTGCACTCTAAATGATGAAAATACGAGATAGAAATAACACACAAAATACTATTACGGACAAGGTTATTGTGACATGTCACAAATTTTAATTAAAATAAGTATATTATTTGACTAATTTTTTTAAAACAATTTTTTTTTAACTAAATTCACCCCTCAATACTTTTTATAAGCAAAATTTTTATTACATCATTTCGTAATTCCAAATGTACCTTTTTCTATGGAAAATCATACATTTTACTTAGACCAAATGAGGACGAAACAACAAGCGTTGTTACGCCCCCAAAGCATGCTCAGACGATGTCTCGGCGTGCTTGCATTATTACTTTTGACCACATCTGTTTTTGCACAATCTTCTAATAGTGCAAACTCGTTGTCGTTACAGGCTCAAGAAGAACTAAACGCAAATGCATTATTGCAGTGCGGTTTGAGTCTTGATCACATTGACGTGTTCTGTAATGAAGATGAAAACGGTCAAATTACTGTTAACCTATCTACAAATGAGGTAGGTACGTTTACACTGACTTGGACCGGAGGCCCAACAATGATTCCAACTAGTACCGTAAGTGTTGCGCCTGGAGACATTGGAGCTAATGGACTCTTTCAAGGAGATGTGGCTGTTATTGACAATCTTGCGCCGGGTGTCTACGATTTAGTTATCACGACTCCTATCGGACAAACGTGCTTTGCGCAAGCTACTATCTTTATTACAGACTTTATCGACCCGATTATCATCTGTCCTGAAGACATACAGGCTTTCAATGATCCGGGATTGTGTGAAGCTACTGTTGCATTGCCACTCGCAATGGGAACGGATTCCTGCGGTGTTACTGTCGTTTCAGACTTCGGTGATGAAATTACACTTCCTGCAGATGGTAGTTCACAAACTGTGACTTACACTGCTACGGATTCTAATGGTAACACCTCTACTTGTAGTATTGAAGTTAGCGTTATTGACGTAGAGCCACCGGTAATTGCTTGTCCTTCAAGTATTTCTATTAGTACTGATGCTGCTGAGTGTGATGCAGTTGCTGTATGGGAAATCACGGCAGAGGACAACTGTGAATTACAAAGTATCAGTGCTATATGCCAGTATCCTGATGGTACAAGTGCGCCTTGTGCTTCCGGTGAAGAGTATCCGATTGGTACGACTATCGTAGTCGGTACTGCTACGGATATTTACAACAACTCAAGTACTTGTAGTTTCCAGATTGAAGTTGGCGATAATGAGCCACCTGTGGTAAACTGTCCTGAAAACATCACTGTAAGTGTTGATCCGGGCGAGTGTGGTGCCAACGTTCCTTTCGAAGCAACGGCTACTGACAACTGTGGTGTTGTATCTAATGGTACTGACATTGCTTCCGGTAGTTTCTTTGATGTTGGAACTACTACAGTAACTTACACAGCAACAGATGCAGCAGGTAACACTTCTACTTGTGAATTCACTGTTACCGTTGTAGATAATGAGCCACCTTCTTTGGACTGTCCTGCTAACGTTACTATGCTTACAAGCATGAACGGAACCGGTGACTGTATTGCACAAGTACCTGATTTTATTCCGGGATTAAACAATGGCGACGGTTCATTCTCTGACAATTGTGGAGCTACTGCTACACAAAGTCCTGCACCGGGAACTGAGTGGGGCGGCAGCCACCTTTCTACTCAAGGTGTTGTTATCACTGTAACTGACGCAGCAGGTAATTCTACTACTTGCGAATTGCAACTTACATTGGTAGACGATGAGAATCCAACTATTGACTGTCCTTCTGACATTACTGTTGATGCTAACGATAATTGTGAGGCAGTCGTTTCTTGGGAGGAACCACCAGTTGGTGACAACTGTGCGGTCGCTTCCGTGACCAGTACACACAATCCGGGTGATACTTTCTCACAAGGAACAACAGTAGTTACATATACTGTAACAGATGTTGCTGGTTTGGTGACTGAATGTAGCTTTAGCGTAACTGTAAATGATACAACTCCTCCTGCACCTGAGTGTCATCCTTCAAATGTAGATGTAACACTTTCTGCTAACGCAGATTGTGAAGCTCCACATACATGGACTAATCCTGTATTAGTTGATAACTGTGACAATACAGTATCTGTAAGTGCTACTTGTATCTATCCTGATGGTTCAACAGGACCATGTGCTTCAGGAGACATCTTCCCACTTGGAACTACTACAGTTAGCTTCCCTGCACCTGCAGATGTTTGTAACTTTGATATTACAGTAGTAGATAATACACCACCAACTGTAGATCCACAGGATGTTACCATGCAAACAGGTGACAATGGTGTATATGATTGTTTCACGACAGTTCCAAACTACGAAGATCCTATCGTTGACGGCGCACCAAATCCATTGTATAATGCAGCGGATAATTGTGATGTAACAGTTACACAAGATCCTGCACCGGGTACACCAATTGATGATGCTGGTGTATGTGACGATCCTATCGTAGTAACAGTAACAGCAACAGACAGCGCAGGTAATTCAGCTAGTGGAACAGCAACAGTTACATTAGAAGATAATGTAGATCCTGCGATTACCTGTCCTACAGATATTACAGTAACACCGGCTGCCGGTGATTGCGACGGAGAAGAAGTAACTATTCCTGTACCTGTATTCGTTGAGCCTACGCTTGACGGTGACGGTAACGTAATTCCTCCAACCAATCCTGCTGACCCATCTACGGGTGCATACACAGATGATTGTGATTGTGTTGAATTGAGTGGTCCTTTCACGGATGTACCACTTGACGCAAGCAACACAGGAACATTCCCAATTGGTACAACAACAGTAAGCTACACAGCTACTGATGCAGCGGGTAATACAGCAACTTGTACATTTACTGTTACAGTATTGCCACCGGATCCGGTAATTGCATGTAATGGTTCTGATGCAGCAAGTGCTACATATGATGCAGACGCAAATTGTGAAGCGACTCACTCTTGGCCTTCGCCAACTGTTGATGCTTGTGACACTAGCACACCTATTGCTGCTACTTGTGTTTATCCTGATGGTACTACCGGAGCATGTGCTTCAGGTGATACATTCCCATTAG
>JAHDEO010000006.1:0-16479 GCA_020628725.1 Saprospiraceae bacterium | reverse complement strand
CTGATGCAGCGGGTAATACAGCAACTTGTACATTTACTGTTACAGTATTGCCACCAGATCCGGTAATTGCTTGTAATGGTTCTGATGCTGCAAGTGCAACATTGGATGCAGACGCAAATTGTGAAGCGACACATAGCTGGCCTTCACCAACACTAGATGCATGTGATACCAGCACACCATTAGCTGCTACATGCGTTTATCCTGATGGTACTACCGGAGCATGTGCTTCAGGTGATACATTCCCATTAGGTACTACACAGATTACTTACCCAAGCGCACCACAGTGTAACTTGAGCGTAACAGTAGTAGATAATACACCACCAACTGTAGATCCACAGGATGTTACCATGCAAACAGGTGACAATGGTGTATATGATTGTTTCACGACAGTTCCAAACTACGAAGATCCTATCGTTGACGGCGCACCAAATCCATTGTATAATGCAGCGGATAATTGTGATGTAACAGTTACACAAGATCCTGCACCGGGTACACCAATTGATGATGCTGGTGTATGTGACGATCCTATCGTAGTAACAGTAACAGCAACAGACAGCGCAGGTAATTCAGCTAGTGGAACAGCAACAGTTACATTAGAAGATAATGTAGATCCTGCGATTACCTGTCCTACAGATATTACAGTAACACCGGCTGCCGGTGATTGCGACGGAGAAGAAGTAACTATTCCTGTACCTGTATTCGTTGAGCCTACGCTTGACGGTGACGGTAACGTAATTCCTCCAACCAATCCTGCTGACCCATCTACGGGTGCATACACAGATGATTGTGATTGTGTTGAATTGAGTGGTCCTTTCACGGATGTACCACTTGACGCAAGCAACACAGGAACATTCCCAATTGGTACAACAACAGTAAGCTACACAGCTACTGATGCAGCGGGTAATACAGCAACTTGTACATTTACTGTTACAGTATTGCCACCGGATCCGGTGATCATGTGTAACGGTTCAGGTGATGCAAGTGCAACATACGATGCAGATGCAAATTGTGAAGCAACACACACTTGGCCCTCGCCAACTGTTGATGCTTGTGATACAATGACGCCAATTCCTGCTACTTGTACTTATCCTGATGGTTCTTCTGCACCATGTTCTTCGGGCGATACCTTCCCATTAGGTACTACTGAAGTTACTTTCACAGGTACAGTAGGTTGTAACTTTACTGTAACAGTTGTAGATAACACACCACCTACAGTAGATCCACAAGATGTTTCAGAGGCGACTAGCGATAATGGTGTATATGACTGTGATGTTGTCATACCTAATTATGAGGATGAATTTATTAATGGTGTTGCAAATCCGTTATATAACGCAGCGGACAACTGTGATGTAACCGTTACACAAGATCCTGCACCGGGAACAGTATTTGACGATGGAGGCGTTTGCAACGATCCTATCGTTGTTACCGTTACGGCTACAGACAGTGCAGGTAATAGTGATGTCGGTACAGCTACCGTTACGCTGAATGACGATGTAGATCCACTTATTACTTGTCCTGCGGATATTTCATTGGTTGGCGAATGTGAAGGAGCGGAAGTAACTATACCGGTACCGGTATATGTAGAACCAACACTTGATGCAAATGGCGACCCTATCGCACCAACTAATCCAACTAATCCGAGTACAGGCGCATATACAGACGATTGTGATTGTGTGACCTTATCAGGACCTACAACAGATAATGGTGTAGTCCTCGACGGCAATAACACGGGTACTTTCCCTGTTGGTGTTACTACATTGACTTACACGGCAACAGACGCTGCGGGCAATACAGCTACCTGTACTTTCACAGTAACAGTAGGCGACCCGGATCCTGTAGTAGAGTGTAATGGTTCAGATGCAGCAAGTGCGACGTATGATGCTAACGAAAATTGTGAAGCACCTCATACTTGGCCTTCACCAACTATTGAAGCTTGTGATTCAAGCACACCTATACCTGCTGTTTGTGTATATCCTGACGGTACATCTGCACCTTGTTCATCAGGGGATATGTTCCCACTCGGAACCACAAATGTTACTTTTGCAGGTGCCGCACAATGTAACTTTACTGTAACAGTAGAAGATACACCACCTACATTTGATGCAGATCCAGCAGTCATTCCTACCAGTGATAATGGTGTTTATGATTGTGGAGTAGAAGTACCAAACTATATAGATCCAGCTAGTGATTTCTGGATTAACTTGGAAGACAACTGTGGTGCAGTGGCAACACAAGATCCTGCACCGGGTACTGTTTTCGGTACTTGCCATGAAGATACACAAGAGGTAGTTATTAATATATATGATGATATTGACGGAGATGGACAACCTGACAATCCAACAAGTCCGGTTGCTACAACTACCACTACAGTAACATTGATAGATGATGTAGATCCGCTGATTGCATGTCCTGCTGACGTTGTTATTAATACAATGGAGTGTGGCGGAGCTGAATACACAGCGGGAGCATTCACATTAGTTGAAGAAACACTGGACGCTAATGGTAATCCATTACCATTAGACCCATATACATATGCCGACGATTGTAGTACAGCAGCAGGTTGTTTGACAACAGGCTTTATGATTGACAATGGTGTTACATTAAGTGATGGTGAATCTGGTACAGGTTTATTCCCTCCGGGCACAACAACACTTACTTACACAGTAACTGACGGTGCAGGTAATACTGCTACATGCAGCTACACTGTAACTGTAATTGTAGAAGAAGAATTTACAATCAACTGTCCAAGTACTGTTAAAGTACCTAATGATGAAGGTGAGTGTGGTGCTAATGTATACTGGAACCCACCAATCGTAAGTGGTAGCTGTTCAGGTACAAGTGGTGGTTCTGCACCTCCTACAACATGTGTATATCCTGACGGTACAACAGGCGACTGTGGTATCGGTAGCTTCTTCCCTGTTGGTATTACAACAGTGACTTACGAAGGTGCTGTTCCTGCTTGTAGCTTTGAAGTTAGAGTACTTGATACTGAAAAACCGGTTATCGACTGTCCTGAAGACATCGTAGTTTCGGTTGCTGGTGCTGGTTGTAAAGCATGGGTAGAGTGGGATAGACCTACACCTACTGACAACTGTGAAGTGGTTACTTTCAACGGTACACACTCACACACAGGTATGTATTTCCCTGTTGGTACTACAACTGTTATCTACAAAGCTGTTGATGCAGCAGGTAATACCGGTACATGTAACTTTACTATTACAGTAGTAGATGACCTTGAGCCGGAAGCTTCTTGTCCAGACGACATTACGTTAGCTGCTCCGGGTGCTGCAACATGGACTCCACCGAATCCGGTAGACAACTGTGTAGCTGAAGGTGTATTAGTTTTAGCAACTCACGAACCGGGTGACTTCTTCGACCAGACAACTGTTGTAACATACATGTTTGAAGATGCAGCTGGTAATGTAGATGAATGTTCATTCACTGTTACTGTAGGTGGTGGTACATCACCAAGAGTAGCAGGTAGAGTAGCTATGGAAGGTGCGTCTATGAACGGCGGTGGTATGATGAGAGATGACTTACGTCAGAATCCACTTATGCCGACTTCATTCGGACTTGTTACTCCATACGGTGGAAACACTGCTATCAGTTCTGCGATGTTGATGAATGCAACTAGTCCTGATGCAACTGTTGACTGGATACTTGTTGAAATCAGAGATGCTAACGACCCAACTCAAGTATTGATGAGCAAATCTGCTCTCGTACAAAGAGATGGTGATATCATGGCTGCTGATGGTTCTTCTTACATCACATTGAATGGTTTGACTAATGGTGACTACCATGTTGCTATTCGCCACCGTAACCACCTCGGTATCATGACTGCTGATCCGGTTTACCTTGATGCAAGTGCGCCAATGTTAGACTTTACAGATGCTAACTTCCAAACTTGGGGTACAGATGCACGAGTAAACATGAATGGCGTAATGACCATGATTGCAGGTGACTCTACAGGCGACGGTGCTATTACAGCAGCTGACCGTTCAGATATCTGGAACAATCGTAACACGCAAGCGTACATGATGCAAGATTGCGACATGAACGGAGCGACTACGGCAGCGGATAGAAATATCTCTTACAATAATAGAAATACTATCGAGCAATTGCCACAATAAAATTATTTACGGAGAGGTGCAAAGCACCTCTCCACTTTATAATTTTATTAATTATTAATTATTGAAATGAATTTTCATTATTCAAAAAGAAAAATAACAATGCGTTATATAAAATATATCCTTTTTAGTGCAGTTGTACTGCTTGCTTTCCAAGCGGAAGCACAAGTAAATACTGTTCTATCAGTTGAAAATGAAAAAGTTGTAAATGGCAATTTCGAATTTAGTATTTATGTTCGTACTGCCGACGACAATACTGGTGGACCACTTTACTTAGGTAATGCTGATTTTGTATTCAATTACAATAGCAGCCTTTTTACCAATCCTACATTTGAAAAAATAGGTAACTCTACGGCTTTATTGAATAGCATGGGACAAGATGCTACGGTAAATCTTCTTGTAGATTTGAACTTGAGTGCTGTACATCAAGCCAATGGTGCAAATGGAGTAGTCGGAGATATGCTTATCGTCAACTTGAATGGAATTAATCCTGGTGATAACAACGCTTTGATGAACAATGTACCTAGAGTAGATACTGAATCTTGCGTTTATAAAATCGGTGAATTCCGTATCACAGGTTTGAACGATCCTTCAACAGTTGATGCTGGTTTGACTTGGGTAACAGGTGGACCGATTCCTACTGATGTATACTCTTATAACATGAATACTTTAGATGGTGAGCAAGCTAATCTTCAGTATGAAGACGGCGAGTGCGGCGTTGGATTACCTATCGACTTGTTGACCTTCGAAGGTTGGAATGTAGATGGTGAGTACAACCAATTGGTTTGGAAAACGGCTACTGAGCAAAATAGTGATTACTTCGAGGTAGAAAGAAGTACTAATGGTACTGATTTTAGAAGAATCGGTCAAGTACAAGCTGCCGGTAATTCACTCCAAGCTCGTTCTTATGATTTCCAAGACAATGAGCCACACATTGGTATCGGTTACTATCGCTTGAAAATGGTTGATAGAGACGGTACGTTTGACTACTCAAATGTAGTTGCTATTGCTATCAAACTTAGAGACAACACAGCAGTATTCCCTGTTCCTACATCTAACGAACTCAATGTAGTTTATGATGCAGCAGTTACAGGCGAAATCACTGTTAATATCGTTGATGCTTTAGGTAAGATTTTGATGTCGAATGTAGAAAACACGGCACAGGGATTCAATCAATTCCGTTACGATGTTAGCCAACTTCCTGTTGGTGCGTACTTCATCAATGTTGTAGATGGTAGCCAAGCACCTATCGTGCGTCCATTTATCAGAAAATAATTAAGTTCAATGCAAGTTCAAGAATCAAGTTCAATCTAAGAACTTATCCTGAATTTAAAATTGGATTTATAGATAACAAAGGGGATTTTACATTTGTAAAATCCCCTTTGCTTTTGGTATTATTTCTTTGTAAACGAATCACGAATTAACGAGTCTACGAATCACGAACCTACTTTCTAAATGAATTAACATTAGTAGAAATGCCAAAATGATGAACCATTCCCGCCAAATGATAAACCGCTAATCCGTAATCAATTCTAAACTTCTTTACCTTAATACCTAAGCCCGTAGAAAAACCCGCCAAACTACGCAAGTTATTAACATTCAATTCAGCACGACGTAAGTGATTGTAACCCAAACGAATTCTGAAATTATCCGCTTTACCTGCCAGTAATTCGCCATTAAAAATAAAATGACGGAAAAAATTATCGGTAATTACCACAAAACGACTTTCCTCCTGAGGCGTGTCATCAAACAGTGAAGTTGGCTCAACCTGATTCGGGTCATCGTAGCGAATATTCCAACGCTGTAGATTATGAGCAATGATAGAAAAACGAAATGGTAAATAACGCAGACGCTTTGAGATACCTGCTTGTACTTCAAAAGGCATATCCTCACGATTTCCGTTGATGTAAGTGCTGAGTTGTGTGCCGATATTTTTGAAGACCAATGTAGCGGTAAAGTTCGTCGCGGTATCTGCATACATTACAGCAGCATCGGCAGCTATACCGAGCGAATTATAGGATTCAAGGCGTGAATAAATTGTTTTGAGATTAATGCCGTAGGAAATCTGTTCGCTGTATTGTCGCCCTGCACCGATATTGAATACATATTCGGCAGCATTGAATTCGCCTGTTTGCAAACCCGTTTCGTCAGCAGCAATAAAATCTCCGTAAGTGATGTATTGCAAGCCACCATTTAAAGTAGTATTCAGTTTATCCAAATGAAAACCATAGCCGAGAAAACCATAATTAATTCCGGCAGCATAAAAAGCAGAATTAAAAGTAGCTTGCTGGTGCATCAATGGATTGAGTGTGGCTGGATTGCCGTAGGCAAGGGCATTATCGTCGTCTTTTACTGTAATCAAATTACCGCCCAATGCGCTGACGCGTGCCGAGATAGGTAAATTGACAAACTCATACACATTATCGCCGCCGATTTGTGCATATGTTATTTGGGAGAACATTAGAAATAAAAATAGTGTGGTATATAGTCGCATAGATTTTTTCATTCAAAATTTTCACTCATTCAAAATTCATTCATTCACTCATTGGCTTGCCAAACGGTGCTACACTGGCTGAATTTTTCTCCAGCTACCTGACGGATTTCGCAGTTCATTTTGGCAATTAGATTTCCTGATTCATCGTATTTTTTCAATTCTCCGACCTCGTAATCACCGCCTTCGTAGGTGCCTTCAAATTTTAAATTACCATTCTGGAAATACTCTTTGAATGGACCGTTCTCCTGATTGTCTTTGAATTGAACGACTTCGCGTACCTCACCCGTTCGGTAGTAAAATTTCCATTCGCCGTTCATGGCATTATTGGTATATTCTCCCTCTTGTTCCAATTTGCCATTATCATAAAAAGATTGGTATAAGCCTTCAAACTTTCCTTTGGCGTGGCTTTCAATCACTTGAATGTCGCCATTCTTAAAGTACATTTTCCGTTGTCCGGTCATTTTATTATTGACAAATTGCGACTCTTCATTCAATTCGCCTGTCGGATAATAACGTTTGTACCAACCGTGTTTCGCAAAATCATCTTTACGGCGTTGGTATTCAATGATTAAATTGTTATTATCATCGTGTTCTTGGATGACTTCGATGGGTTTTGAGCAGGCAATTATATTGACTAACACAAAAACAAAGGTAATTTTTCTTATTAAAATCATTTTTTACAAACAGGTTTATTTTATTTGTGTTTCAATTGTTGTGTGTTTTCATGGTTCGATTGTTATATTGCTTCATTGCTAATGTGTTTTTTGCTTTGCAAAAAAATTAAAACATCCATGAAACAATCGAACAATTGAACCATGAAACCATGAAATTAAAACGTTACGAAAACCTAATTATTTTTAAAGATATAAACAAATGGAAAATTTACAACAAACAATAGAGGCGGCTTGGGATAAGCGCGAATTATTGAAAGAAGATGCAACGCAAGCGGCGATTCGTCAAGTGATTGATTTGCTGGATGTAGGAGAGTTGCGAGTGGCGCAACCTGCGGGTGATGAATGGCAGGTGAATGAATGGGTGAAGAAGGCGGTGGTTTTGTATTTCCCGATTCAGAAAATGGAGACGATTGAGGTCGGTCCCTTTGAATTTCACGATAAAATACCGCTCAAACGCGATTATGCAGCGAAAGGGGTGCGTGTGGTGCCTCATGCGATTGCGCGACATGGTGCGTTTGTGCAAAAGGGCGTGATTATGATGCCTTCGTATGTCAATGTCGGTGCGTATGTGGATAGCGGTACGATGGTCGATACTTGGGCGACGGTGGGTTCGTGCGGACAAATCGGTAAGAATGTACACTTGAGTGGCGGTGTGGGTATCGGCGGCGTGCTGGAACCTTTGCAGGCTACGCCTACGATTATTGAGGATGATTGTTTTATTGGGTCGCGCTGTATCGTGGTGGAAGGCGTGCGTATCGGGCGCGAGTCGGTGCTTGGGGCAAATACGGTGATTACACAATCGACTCATATCATTGATGTTACGCGGCCTGAAGCGGAGGAATATCGTGGTTATGTGCCGCCGCGTTCGGTGGTGATTCCGGGTAGCTATACCAAAAAATTTCCGGCAGGGGAGTACCAAGTGCCTTGTGCCTTGATTATCGGGCAACGCAAAGAAAGTACAAATAAAAAGGTATCACTCAATGAGGCATTGAGAGAACATGCAGTTGCGGTGTAACTTTGTATTTCTTTGTTATATTTGCATAAATAAACAATCTTAACCGAGTATGAACAGCCGTTTTGATATAGAGCAATTAGAGGACGCAACGGAAACCCTGCGGGCTATCGCGCATCCGATTCGTATTACGATTATCGACTTACTGAGTAAGGAGGAGAAATGCTCGGTCACGCAGATTCATGAAGCACTCGACATCGAACAGGCGATTGCATCTCATCATCTGCGTATTTTGAAAGGCAAAAAAATAGTGCGGGTGAGTCGAGAAGGTAAGAATTCTTTTTATTCGTTGGCAAATCCGTCATTTCAGGAGATAGTCACGATTGTATTGGTGAAAAACGAAATTCAAAAAGCATAGAAGAACGTAGATGAACGCAATTAAAAATATTTTTGAGGCAATTAATGAAAACATCGGGCGAATATTGGCTTGGTGTACTTCGCTGATGGTGTGGGTGATATGTGTAGATGTGTTTATGCGCTACGTTTTGGGGCAGTCATTTATTTGGATGATTGAGTTGGAGATTTATTTGTTTGCATTGACCTTTTTATTTGGTTCGGGGTATGCATTTAAGCATGATAAACATGTGCGTGTAGACCTTTTTTATGCAAAATGGGGGAAAAGAGGTAAGGCAAAAGTGAATTTAATTGGCGGTTTATTATTCTTGGTTCCGTGGTGCGTGGTGGCAATTATGGCTTGTTGGAAGTACGCCATGACTTCTTTCCGAATGGGGGAAACTTCATCGCAACCCGGTGGCTTACCTGCTCTATATATTCTCAAATTTTGTTTGGTTTTGGGTTTTGTTTTCCTGCTAATACAAGGTATCGCTTCCATCATTCATTCTATTCAAACTCTCCGAAATAATAACTCGCAAACCCGTAACTCGTAACTCGCAACTCACTCATGGGATTTTTAGCATTAATTCTTTTCTTCATCATTTTTGCCCTGATACTCAAAGGTTATCCGGTAGCTTTTACATTGGGTGGTGTGTCGGTGGTATTTGCATTGGTGATGATGATGTTTGCGCCGGAGGTGATTAGTTTGCGCGATTTCAACTTGTTGCCTTCGCGTTTCATGGGGACGATTAATACGACGATGCTCATGGCGGTGCCTTTGTTTATTTACATGGGTATCATGTTGGAAAAATCGGGTTTGGCGGAAAGTCTTTTGGAGACGATGGCGAATCTTTTTGGGAGTTTGCGTGGCGGTTTGGCGATTTCGGTGGTGATAGTGGGAGCGTTGTTGGCGGCTTCGACGGGTATTGTAGGGGCTACAGTGGTAACGATGGGTGTACTCAGTTTACCCGTGATGCTTAAGCGTGGTTACAAACCTGAATTGGCTACGGGTGTTATTGCTTCGTCGGGAACGTTGGGGCAAATTATTCCACCTTCGGTGGTCTTGATTTTGTTGGCAGACCAGATAGGAGCGAGTTCGCGTGGTGCGGCGCAGGTGGATGTGGGGTCAATGTTTAAGGCGGCGTTTTTGCCGGGATTTTTGTTGGTTGTTGGTTACATTATATACATTTTGGTCATCAGTAATCTGCGTCCTACATGGGCACCGCCAATACCTGAAGATGAAGTGAAAGCCATGCGAGGGAAGGGTTTTGCTTTGCGTGTATTCAAAGCCTTTTTTCTACCACTTTTGTTGATTGTGGCAGTGTTGGGGTCGATATTCGCGGGGATTGCTTCGCCTACTGAAGCGGCTGCGGTAGGAGCGATGGGAGCGACGTTACTTACCTTATTAGAAGGAAAATTTAACCTTAATATCCTCAATCAAGTCATGCGACAAACGATGCAATTGACCGCAATGGTCTTTTGGATACTATTGGGCGCGACGACTTTTACGCTGGTTTTCAGAACCTTAGGAGGCGACGATTATCTCATCGAACTTATTCAAAATGCAAATCTTTCTCCAATGGTTTTCCTAACCATTGTGATGGTGCTGATTTTTATTGCCGGATTTTTCATTGACTTCATTGAAATCATTTTCATTTTTGTACCTATCATCACGCCAATATTTAATGTGTATGAAGTGGATATGCTTTGGGTCGGTATTTTGATGGCACTCAATCTGCAAACTTCTTTCCTTACACCGCCTTTTGGGTTTTCGCTATTCTATTTGAAGGGCGTCGCGCCGCCTGAAGTCACTACACAGCATTTGTATCGCGGTATTGTTCCTTTTATTATCATCCAAATTATTATGATTGCGGTGGTGATTCTCTTTCCTGAGATTATTTATATATTCTAACGGACGCTTTGCTTGACGGTGGACGGACGTTTTACTGACGGTTGACGGAAACCTTTTATTTGATGGCTCAGTACGGACAATATAGTGGCGTATTGTATCCCAATTTTTTACCAAAAAAATATCTATTTTCCCTAAATCCTACCGTGTTTTCCTTCCTTTTTACAATTAAATTCTAATAAAAAATAAAAAAAGTCGAAAAACATTTGGACATATATAGCTATCTATATACATTTGAATAAATAATGCTCAACCTCAAGAGCAACTTCAACCTCAACTTCAAATGTAATTTCAATTTTTAATTTGCCAAAAGCAAATTCTTATTTGAAGTTGAGATTGCATTTGAGGTTGAGGTTGCGAATACATTTTAAAGAATTACTAAACAAGAGCTTATGAGAACAAGAACTATTATGAAAACGGTGGTTCTGCTTCTGATATATTTTTTCGCGGTCCACACTATGACGGCACAGGAAAAAACAGAAGTAGACCACTCTTACAAACCTCTCACCCTCAAACTCAGCGAGGACGGCAAAAAATACGTTCGCTTTATCATGTGGCACCAACTCTGGGCAACGACCAACAATCTGGAAGCGGATGGTGCAAAACTTCAGCTTACACCAAGTATCAGACGTTCCCGTTTTCTGGCATTTGCTCAGGTATCGCCGAGATTTATGCTGCTGACGCATTTCGGATTGAATAGTCTTACGCCGAGTAATATGACTTCTCTTGGAAGCAATGGAGATTCACCGCAGATGTTTCTGCACGATGCTTGGGGGGAAGTCAAGGTACACGATGCCGTGTACATAGGTGCAGGTCTGCACTATTGGAAAGGCATGACTCGCCTATCCAATCAAAGTACCCTGAACCTTATGACACTCGACCAATCGCGCCCGTTCATAGCATGGCATTCGTTGGGAATTACCGACCAATTTGCGCGTCATTTGGGTGTTTATGCGAAAGGTCAAGTTGAAAAATTTGATTATCGTATAGCGCTTAATTCGCCGCTTCGCAATACCATCGGTGCCGGTAAGGACTACGGATTAAACGGAAGTGGATTGACCTACACCGGAGTTTCTACACCAACAGAAGGCGGCGACCCAACAGGAAATACAGTGATAGAAGGTTACTTCCGCTATAATATTTTTGACAAAGAATCCACCAAATTGCCTTATGCAGTAGGTACTTATTTGGGTAAGAAAAAAGTATTGGCGGTTGGAGCCGGTTTCTTCGCTCACCCAAATGGAATGGTAGATAGCTCTGGCGTGCATAGTGGTGTTGGACATTTCGCCTTGGATGCCTTTATGGATATGCCTGTAGGAGATAAGGGCGATGCTGCCAATGCTTATTTGGCTTTGATGAATTTCAATTATGGCGAAAACTATGTCAGTCGTTGGGCAGGTACCGGAACTGCTATACTTGCTCAAGCAGGTTACTACGTCAATTCCGCTAAAATAATGCCTTATGTCGGCTTCAATTATGGCAGCTATCAAGGTTATGACGACCCTGTTACTGCCTTGAATGTCGGTATGAATTACTTCATCAATGGTCATTTTGCCAAAGTGACTATGGAATATCACAGAATAGCGGGTGATGTGAGAGAAGGTGCGATAGCCACACAAGCTGATGCACTATCTCAAATTCGTCTTCAACTGCATATTTTTCTATAAGCGAATTGACGAGTTGTCGAGTTGATGAAATTTTTTATTAAAATAAAATAATTTATAGAAGTTTATTGGGGTTTGTTTTGGATGTAAAATGCTGATAACCAAACCTATAAGATTTTTAAAACCTTATAGGTTTCGCGCAGAGTCTTCAATTTAAACTTAAACTTCTTCTTAAACTTAAACTTATTATGTCAAATAATAAAATGCAAGAATATTGGGGCAAAAACCTACGGTACTTGGCGATTTTGCTAAGTGTCTGGTTTATCGTCTCCTATGGTTGCGGGATTCTCTTTGCCGATGCCTTGAATAATATCCAAATCGGGGGCTTCAAACTCGGTTTTTGGTTTGCACAACAAGGTGCTATTTATGTTTTCATCGTACTGATATTTCTTTACATCGCTTGGATGAATAGGCTGGATAAGGAATATGGTGTGGATGAGGATTAATTGCGGGTTACGAGTTACGGGTTGCGGGTTATTCTCGTGGTTCGTTATTCGTCAATTCGTGATTTATTTTATTCAATTAATATTTACAAAACGAACTATGAGTTAGTAAGTTTCGAGTAAGAATTTAGTCGGATATATTGTAAAATAATATCAAGACATTATGCAGTATTTAATAACTCGAAACTCGTAACCCGAAGCTCGTAACAAAATAAAAAATCATGATTTTAAATGATATAATTTTAGGCATGGGGGTGCAGACGTGGACGGCGATTATCGTGGGAATGACCTTTTTACTATACATCGGCGTGGCGATATGGGCGCGTGCCGGTTCTACCAGTGAATTTTATGTAGCGGGTGGTGGTGTACCTCCTGTATTGAACGGTATGGCAACGGCTGCCGACTGGATGTCTGCCGCGTCATTTATTTCGATGGCGGGTTTGATTTCGTTTATGGGTTATCAAGGCGCACAATACCTGATGGGCTGGACGGGTGGCTACGTGTTGCTCGCGTTACTGCTCGCGCCTTACCTGCGTAAGTTCGGTAAATTTACTGTACCGGATTTTATCGGTGACAGATATTATTCTCAAACGGCGCGTCTGGTGGCGGTGGTTTGTGCGATTTTCGTATCGTTTACCTATATCGTTGGACAAATGAAAGGGGTAGGTATTGCCTTCTCCCGTTTTCTCGAAGTAGATTTTGCTTACGGCGTAATGATTGGTACAGGTATCGTCTTTTTCTACGCGGTACTCGGTGGTATGAAGGGAATTACATATACGCAAGTTGCACAATATTGTGTTTTGATATTTGCTTATCTCGTACCTGCGATTTTTATTTCTATTCAAATGGTAGGCAATCCAATTCCTCAATTGGGTTTCGGTGGCAATCTTGCTGACGGTACTCCACTACTACAAAAATTGGATTTATTACACACTGATTTAGGTTTCAAAGAATACACGACTTCGCATACCGGAAAGGTCAATCTGTTTTTCGTAACGGCTGCTTTGATGCTCGGTACGGCGGGTCTGCCGCACGTTATTGTGCGTTTCTTTACTGTCCCTAAAGTACGCGATGCACGTAAATCGGCGGGTTGGGCATTGGTATTTATCGCATTGCTCTATACGACTGCGCCTGCAGTAGCCGCATTTGCACGTACCAACTTGATTAATACCGTCAACGACCAACCACGTAGCGCGATGCCTGCATGGTTTGGCAATTGGGAGAAAACCGGTCTTCTCAAATTTGAGGATAAAAACGGCGATGGCAAAGTCCAATACTATAATGACAAAAACGAGGCTTTCGTCCAAGCGGCATCTACAAAAGGTTGGAAAGGCAATGAGTTGACTGTTGATAGAGACATCATGGTACTCGCCAATCCTGAAATCGCGAAATTGCCCGCGTGGGTTATCGCACTCGTAGTAGCTGGAGGATTAGCGGCAGCACTCTCTACGGCTGCCGGGTTGTTGTTGGTTATCTCTACGTCGATTTCGCATGATTTGTTGAAAAACTTTGCAATGCCTGAGATTACTGAGAAGCAAGAATTGACCTATGCACGTATCACAATTGGTGTTGCGGTAGTAATTGCAGCTTACTTTGGTATCAATCCGCCCGGCTTTGTGGCTCAGGTGGTCGCCTGGGCGTTTGGTCTGGCAGCGGCTTCCTTCTTCCCCGCGATTTTACTCGGTATATTCTACAAGCGTATGAATATGCAGGGCGCGGTAGCGGGTATGATTGTCGGTTTGGTGTTTACCGGAGCTTACATTATCTACTTTAAATACATGGGCGGTACAGCCGACCAATGGTGGTTTGGTATTTCACCCGAAGGTATTGGTACACTCGGTATGATTTTCAACTTTATCGTGGCACTTGTGGTCTCTAGTATGACGCCTCCTCCACCTGAAAATATTCAGGCTTTAGTGGAAGATATTCGTATCCCACGCGGCGCAGGCGCACCGGCTGACCACGACTAATTACAATGCTTAAATGCTTAAATGTTGTAATGCTACAATGGAATGAGTGAATGAGTGAGTTTTGAATGAATGAATAGTTATTCACTTGTTAATCAGAGATATACGTTACTCATAATAAATTGGTTAGAATACTCGCGTAGCAATGCTACAATGAATGAGTGAATGAATTTTGAATGAATGAATCCTGTAATACCGGATTCATTCATTCTTTCATTCAAAATTCATTCATTATCTTGCATTGTTTACGCGGGTTATTTTTTTGTAAATTGTGAAAGAATACAAACATTGTGACTATGACAACATCACGCTCCTCCCGTCTTGTAGGCATTTTTCTGCTATTTTTCGCACTGCTCAATTTCCCGATAATTGGTTTGTTCAATGAAAATGTAATTGTCGGTGGTATTCCTTTGCTCTATCTCTATCTTTTTCTCGTTTGGTTAATTTTTATTATTTTCATGTTTCTAATTGTTAGGGATAAATAATTTTGAATCACTCAAAATTCACCCATTCAAAATTCAAAATTAATATGAGCGTAGAGCCAACCAGATCGCAACTTTCCGCCCTCAAATCTTACCCGAAAGATAAGCCTGTAGCGATGGTCAATGTCATCAAATATAGAGACAAAACACCCGATGGCACGGAAGAGGGTAGAGCAGCCTACAAGCGATATATCACTGCCACAACGCCATTTATGGAAGCCGTTGGCGGTAAAATGATATGGCGTGGTAAGCCTGCGGGAGTAGTTGTTGGAAATGATGATACTAAGCCTGATATGATTTTTATCGTGGAATATCCGTCTATGGATGCGTTTTTTAAGATGTTGAAAAATCCTGAATATCAAAAGATTACACACCTTCGTGCCATTTCACTCGAAATAGGGGATTTGATTGCCTGCGAAATGTAGTTTATGAATGCCGCTACTGTCATATCATTTTCCATTGCGTATTTGTTGTTGCTGTTTGGCATTGCGTATTTCATTGACCGTCAATCGGCTAAAGGGCGCAGCCTTACGGCAAATCCATATATTTACGCACTTTCACTGGCGGTTTTTTGTACGGCGTGGACGTTTTATGGTAGTGTGGGACGGGCGGCAACGGGCGGTTTGAGTTTTCTTACGGTGTATCTTGGACCTACTTTGACCGCGCCTTTGTGGGTGCTGATTCTCCGAAAAATTATTATCATTAGTAAATTCCAAAAAATCACTTCGGTAGCTGATTTCATTTCCTCTCGTTATGGTAAAAGTGCGACTTTGGGCATCTTAGCTACGCTGGTTGCGCTGTTTGGTATTGTACCATATATTTCGATTCAATTGAAGGCGATGACCTTTAGTTTTAATATCTTACTTGGCGAGCAGGGAGGGACACTTACCAATACACTTGATGGCAGTTCGATTATTCGGGATTTGGCGTTTTATGTGGCGTTGGTATTGGCGGTGTTTACGATATTTTTTGGTACGCGCCACCTTGACCCCAACGAGAAGCACGAAGGGCTTATCGGGGCGATTGCCTTTGAGTCTATCTTCAAATTATTTGCCTTCCTCGCCGTAGGGTTTTTCGTAACTTATGGGGTGTACGATGGCTTCGGAGACCTGTTCAGCCAAGCGGCTCAACGTCCTGATATCGCCCGATTGATGACGATTGATGCTGCAAATCTTGGTGGTGGTTCTTGGTTAGCTTTATTGTTGCTTTCGATGTTGGCGATTTTCCTTTTGCCTCGCCAATTTCACGTTGCTGTTGTCGAAAATAATCACTCTAAACACGTCACCAAAGCCTTGTGGATGTTCCCTTTATACTTGTTTATCATCAACATATTTGTAGTGCCGATTGCTTTTGGCGGTTTGATGCAATTTCCAA
>JAHDEO010000295.1 GCA_020628725.1 Saprospiraceae bacterium | reverse complement strand
GAACTACATGCGGCTTCTTTTTTTTTGTGTTTTTGTGTTGATTGAGTGGATTTGGGCAAAGTGAAAAACATGATTGTTCCTTCGCCTTCTTTTGAGACTACCCAAATATCACCACCGTAATTAGTGACAATTTTTTTGCACGTTGCCAAGCCTATTCCGTTGCTGTTTTCGCCTTTTGTGCCGGAGAAAAGTTCGAATATACGTCCTTGTAGATAATCCGGGATGCCTCGTCCGTTATCTTTAATTGCGAATTGTACGTATTCTTTTCCATTGGAAGCGGTAGTATCAGTGGAGGTTATTTGGACTTTAGGAGTGGCATCGCTTCGATATTTTAAGGCGTTGTCTATCAGGTTTTGGAATAATTGCCCTACGAGGGATTCGTGCGCTATTATACAAGGGAAATCATCTTGAATAGTAACCACGGCTTCTGATTCGAGGATTTTGTTTTTAATTCTATTTTTTACTTCCAGCAAAAGGATATTGACGTCTACCAATTCGGTAGGCGGTAAATTTTGGTCAAGCCTTGATAGCGCGAGTAAATCGTCTATCATTTTCGCCAATTTATTGACATTACCCGAAATAAAATCAAAATATTGTTTATCGGTTTCGTCCCATTGGTGTTTATATTTTCGTTGCAATAAACCCGTAAAACTACCCGCAAGCCGAATAGGAGCTTTCAAATCGTGGGCAGCGACCGAGGCGAAGTTTTGCAAATAGTTGTTGTTTTCCATCAGTTTATTGACCGTAGCTTCTATTTGTTGTTTTTGCTGATTGATAATCTTTTTTTGTTTGTGTAATTGAGTATTAGCTTCTCTGATGCGTTCATTTTCTATTTGGGCACTATTTACATCATCTAAAATATTTTTTGTGTCGTGAAATTTTTTGTAAAATTCTAAGGCTAATTTGTGTTGCTCATTTTTCTCATAAACAAATGATAGCTGCTCATAGATTCTGCATAGTTTTACAGAAATTTTCATTTTTTCTGCTACAACACGTGCTTTATTTAAGACTTCAATTGCTTTATCGAAATTAGCTTGTTCGGTATGAACTTTTCCTATTTCAATGTACGTGCTTATCGCGGCGTTGGTGAGTTGTTGAGTTTCTCTTATTTCTAATGCTTGATAAAAATAGGTCAATGATTTTTCGTAATTTTTCATTGTAGCATAAGCAATGCCTATATCATGCAGATTACGCGCTATGAAGGGAATATTGGCTGCTTTTGCCGAGCTTTCCTCTGCTTTTTTGAGGTATTTCATGCCATTCTCAAAATCACCCAAACCAAAATAAGCTCTGCCGATGCCATTTAAAGCTCTGTTAATCATATCAACGTTGTTAGCAGAAGCAGCGATTTTGTAGAATTGCTGATGCTTCTCCAACATCGTTTTGTAGTTCTTCATTTCGGCGTTAATCTCTGCGATATGATAGAGTGATAAGGTGTACAAGTAGTATTGGTGTGGAGAGGATGGAGCATTAAAAAACAATTCTAATGCAGCATGAAAAGCATTCAAGGCTTTTTCCTTTTGTCCAATACTGCGATAACTTGCACCCATGACTGCAAAACTGCAAGCTTGGGTAGCTTCATTGGCTTTTTTGAAGTGTTTCTTATTAAAATTTTTGATTATTGAAATGGCATCGTGATATTTTGCTAAACGGTAGGTGAGGAATGCACAGGTAATTTGTAGTAATAATTGCTCATTGATTTCGTGGCGAGCATTTTGTTGAAAATTGTGTAGTCTTTTTATGATACAATCAGCATCTTTCAAAGGCGTATACATGATTTTGGGAATAAGTACATCACTAATAGCAATTACCTTTTCCAGATTGGTCATTTCCCCGCCCAATAAACCATCTATATGTTCAACAAAATTCATTATTTCGTAATGGCTTGGTGTTCACTTACAGATACAGGATCGCTAAGAAATATTAAATTTATCCACTAGGTTTTTGCGCTTTAGTGACATTCAATCATTTGTGGGAGAATTATGTTGGCAACAAGTCATGGTACAAAACTCTGCAAAATGAACCTTTTTAAAGTTTTTTTGTCAACCAATTACATTTGGTATATTCCATTCCTTAATCGCTCAAAAAATGATGATAAATGAGCAAATTACAAATAAATTCGGCGGTTTTCCTGCTTTTGGGAGCAGCAACTTTTTGGGGATTAAATTTCCATGAAGCAAAAATTATGTTGCGCCATGTCAATTTTATTGAAGCGGGATTTTGGCGGTATTTATTTGGTGTAGGCTTCCTTTTTTTAGTACAAATTCGTTTTCTTAAAGACCTGTCATTCCAAGAAATCAAAAAAGGTTGGAAAGGAATTGTATTGGTGGGTTTTGTGGGGATATTTGGATTTAATGTTTTCTTTTTCTGGGGATTGCTTTATACTTCTGCGCTCAATGCGGCACTTATCATTGGGCTTACTCCTGCTACAACTTTGCTGGCAAGCCATTGGATATTAAAAACACCCATTTATAATCGACAAAAAATCGGCATTGCTATCGCATTTGCAGGCGTGGTTTATCTCTTATCCAAAGGCAGACCCGACCAACTGCTACAACTTAAATGGTCGATTGGTGATTTACTGATTTTGGTGGCAAATCTATTGTTTGCGCTTCAAAATGTTTGGATAAAACAATACGCTGCCGCGCATAGCAACCTCGTTTTTACTTTTGTTACGAATGTAGTTTGTTTCCTCGGTTTCGTTTTGCTTTTGCCGATATTGGGGATGAATACGCCGCCTATTGACACAGTTGATTTTTGGTTGTCTGCTTTGGGGATGGGCTTATTAGGAACATGCCTTGCTTACCTTTTTTGGAATAGGGGAGTGCAACAACTCGGTGCCGCCAATGCCGGACTTTTTATCAATGCCGTACCACTTGCAGCAGCGATTTTTGCGGTGTTTTTTGGTGAACGATTGGAGTGGTATCATGCCATTAGCGGGGCAATGATTTTATTGGGTCTGTTTTATGTGCAGCGGTCAGGTGCAAGTTGATTTACAGGCTTTTTGATTTTAGTCCAATCTGATTAGTGATTAGGACAAAATAGCTTTGTTTTTTTACCAAAAAACATACAAAATATAAGCCATCATAATGACCAATAAGAGAGCGTGGAAACGATAATCCTTATACCACGGCAAGCCTTCCATTCCATCTGATAATAATGCTCTACGGAAAGTATAGTTTTCGATTTTATCTTGGCTTGGTGGTGCAGTTGCAGCACTTACGCCGAAGAAGACCAAGGCACTCACGCCAACCATAATACCTACTCTAATGGTGTAATGGATGTCAGAAATTCCAAGTTTACCCGCCAAAAATAGCCCCACACCAAGCAATGTTCCTATAACGAGTGTCCAAAATGCACCGTGTCCATTGCCTCGTTTGTAAAATACGCCGACTAAGAATAAGACGACAACAGGCGGTACAACGATGGAAAACATCTCTTGCAAATAATCCCACAAACTCTGAAAATTGGCAATCATAGGTGCCCATAATGCGGCTACGACCATGAGTATGAGGGTCGTGATACGCCCGATTCGTGCGAGGCTTTCATCGCCAATGCCGGGTCTGCTTGGTTTGATAAAATCGACAACGAGTAGGGTAGAGGCGGAGTTGAGTGTAGAATCGACACTGGACATAATCGCCGAGAGTAAACCCGCCAATACGATACCGACCATTCCTACAGGCAATATTTCGATGACGGCTCTTGGGAATACAGCATCGCCGTTTTCCAAACCGGGAAGTATACTAATCGCCATTGCGCCCGGCAATACCATGATAAATAAAGGAACAACTTTGAGGAAACCCGCGAGCATCATACCCCAACGTGCCTGACGTACGTCACGCGCACCAAGTACACGCTGCACGATGTATTGATTCGTAGTCCAATACCAGAAGCCGAGGAAGGGGACGCCGAGTATCAGACCGGGCCAAGGCAGTGTCTTGTCATCTATCGGACGCACTACAGAGAAGTGCCCGTCGGGGACATTGGCAACTACATTTGCCCAAGAAAAATCAAGTCGTGCATATAGCATCCAAGTCAATACCGTACAACCGATAATGAGTATGATCGCTTGAATAGCATCGGTATAGACTACCGCTTTGAGTCCACCAAAGGCAGTATAAACACCCGCAAAAATTGCTAAGGGTAGCGTTACATGCCATAGTTCAAGATTCGGGAAGAAGGCTTGCATCACGACTGCGCCTGCATACAAACCACCCGCCATTTCGACGACAATACTCATCACGATGGTGACGACAGAGAAGAAAATCTGCGAGCGTCGGTCAAATCGTTTTTCTAAAAACTCAGGAATCGTAGTAATGCGCGAACGCAAGAAAAGCGGTACAAAAATCAATGCCGCTATAATCAAAGGTATACCCGAAAGCCACTCATATACGGAGTTGACTATCCCGGAGGTGTAAGCTGCACCTGATAATCCGATGATGGTTGCGCTGGATATATTGGAAGCAAATAATGAAAGACCAATCAAGCCCCATCCGAAGGTGCGCCCTCCCAAAAATAAATCGTCGCTCGTGCGTGTTCGTCTTGCTATTGCAAAGCCTATTCCCAAGACCATCATAAAGTACAATACAATGATAATCAGGTCGATGTTCGAAATTCCCGTAGCCATAATGTGTTGTTGAGTTACGAGTTGCAAGTTATGAGTCAATCAAATCTAACTCTAAACTTACCTATCATTAATCCAATGAAAACTCGCTTTTCTCAAAAGTAAATTTTAAATTAATCTTGCAGTTCCGAATTTTATTCTACGAATAAAGGTATGAAATATTGAAGATTGTAATGGGGTTAATTGAGATTTTTTTTACGAATGAACGGGTTGCGGGTTACGAGTTACGGGTTATTTTTGTTTTGCTTCGCAAAATATTTGTAAAACTCGTAACCCGTAATGGTTCAAGACGTAAGTTTCGGATAGTTTAGACGAAGTTATTTTTTGTCTGAATGAGGTAGAGGTTCGTGACTTTAGCCGAGCTAAACGAGCGGTTCTCTAACGAAATTCAGGCGAAAAAGAACGAAGTAAAAACTGTCTGAAACTTACGTCTTGAACCAGTAACTCGCAACCCGTTTATTCAACAAGTACAGCTTCTTTTTTATGATTTTTTACATCGCCTTCATTGTTTAGATATTTGCTGATGGTAAAGAAGAATGTAGTGCCTTCTCCTTCTTCGGATTCATACCAAATCTCTCCCTCGTGATTGTCAACGATGCGTTTACAAAGGGCAAGTCCTATACCGCTACCTTTGAATTCGTCGCTGGAATTGAGTCGTTTGAAGATGCCAAAAACAGCTTGCTGATATTCAGATTTGATACCGATACCATTATCTTTTACCGAAAATATCCAATGTTTTACTTGTTCTTCTTCCAATTTGATAGATACGGAAGGATTGTCTTTTCTGTTGAATTTGATAGCATTTACAACGAGATTATAGAATATAGCACCTATCTGTGTAGCATCGCAAAAGACGGCTTCCGGCAGTCTATCTACAGTGACTTTTGCATTACGTTCCTTGATGTATTTTTGAGTGTCGAGCATTTTCTTTTCTACAATCGTATTGAGGTTGCACCATTCAAAATTGGCATGTTGACGTCCCAATCTGGAGAAGCTCAATAAGCCTTTTATCAAAGCCGACATTCGATTGACACCATCCACCGTGAAGGCGATGTATTCTTTACCCGCGTCGTCGAGTTTATCGGCATATCGACGATCAATCAATTGCACAAAACTACCAATCATACGCAGCGGTTCTTGCAAATCGTGTGATGCGATGTAGGCAAATTGCTCCAGTTCTTTATTGGAGCGTTGAAGCTCTTCTATGGTTTCTTCGAGTTGCTTTTCGGCTTCTGTGAGCTTTTGTTCGCGTTCACGCAGACGATGTTCGGTGGCTTCGCGGACTTTGATTTCGGAACTGAGTTTGGCATTGAAGGCTTCCAGTTCACGACTTCGTTGACGGATGGCTGCGGTTCGTTGTTTGTTGTATAAATAAGTTACCAGCACAATCGACCCCACTAAAGCTACCCAAAACCACCAAGTCTTCCAAAAGGGAGGTGTTACAACGATTTTGACGGATGTACCTTCTTCATTCCATACACCATCATTATTGGTGCCTTTTACACGGAAAGTATATTCACCACCGCTGAGATTGGTGTAACTGGCAAAATTTCTATTTCCGCAATACACCCAGTCATCATCAAAACCTTCTAACTTATAGGCATATTCATTTTTGTGCGGTTGAATATAATTGAGTGCTGTAAATTTGATGGTGAAGTAATTTTCTCTATAACTCAATTTAATGGTTTCAAGTCGCTCAATAGATTCATCAAATTGACGTTCTTCATTAAATACTTCAAAGCCTGTGATAAGGATTCTCGGAATAGCAGGATTATACACGATATCCTCCGGTACAATAGTCGTGTAACCGGTAACACCGCCAAAATAGAGTTTTCCATCTTCATCCTTATAAGAAGAGCGAAGTGAGAAATGATTACCTTGCAGACCGTCTTCTTTGTGGAAATATCTGAACTTCTTGTCGTCCGGTGAAAATGTAAAAACTCCTTGTCGGGTGCTACACCAAATATCTCCCGAATTATCTATTTCCATAGCGACAATTCCTGAAGCAGCCAAGCCGTCGCCATTTTCATAATTAATAAAACTATCGGTATCAGGTTGGTAGTGCGAAAGTCCGGCACCATTGGCTATCCATATTTCACCATTATTTACCCTTACAGAGACCATTTCCTGATCATTTCCAAGTGAGTTTGGGTTTTCAGGGTCGTGTAAATATTTTTTGATGAAAATTTCATCATTATCATTTATCGTAATCTTATTTAACCCTCGCCATGTTGTTGCCCATATATTGCCTTCATCATCTTCTGCTAAATTAGAAACATCATAATGACTCAGTGTATTTTCGTCATCATCAGAAGGTTTGTATATTTTACAATCAAGCGAATCCTTTGTAACATTGAATATGCGATAAAGTCCGTCATTTGTAGCTACCCAAACTCTTCTTTTTGAGTCTTCAAAGATGCAATTGGCTTGTGTGGTATTAGCTTTTCCTAATGAATAGTTTCTAAATGTTTTTTGTTTGGTATCAAAAATAGAAAGTCCTAAATTAGTACCTATCCACAAATTCCCATCGCTATGTTGTGTCATACAGACAAAAGTATCATCGTTTAGAGCTGTTTTTTCGCTTTGTTTCCCTCGATGTACTTCGTGAGCCTTGGTATTTAAGTGGTATTCTAAAATTCCCCGACTGTTCGCTGCTAACCAATGTGTGTTACCATCCTCAACAACAATGGCAGGTAAGCCATACTCAGTACCGGTATCATCAAGCGTAAATGCAGATGTAAACTTGATACCTTTTTTGTCATATTTACTAACTCCTCCGGTTATACTGAGCCAGCAGCTTTTGGTATCATCTATATAAATATTTCTAACTATCTCACCTACAATAGAAATGCTGCTTCTTGAACTTTCGTAATTAACAAATTTGAGTTCTGGGATGGTATGAGCAATGTGAGCATCTACATAAGAGGGCAACCCAACGCTATTTAAATCAACAAGGCTCAATCCTCCTCCTGTACCAATCCACAAATAACTGTCATCATCTTCTACAATACTATAAATGTCATTATTGGGTAATGTTCGGGTGTCATCGACATTGTGTTTGTAGCTGATAAATTGAGCCGTAAAATCTTGTTCATTGGTATTATTAAGCCCCGGAATCATGAGATTCAAACCACCGCCAAAAGTTCCTACCCATATTCTATTTTGACTGTCTTCATGCAGGGACCAAACATGGTTTTCGCTTATCGTTTCTTTTTGCAAAGGGTCGTGTTTGAATTTTTTAAATGTACTTTTACTAAAATCTGTTTCGTTAGGTATCAATAGATTCAGCCCGCCACTCCATGTACCTATCCAGATGCGTCCCTTGCTATCCTCCATTGTACATAAAACAGGTGATGCACCCAAAGATGACGAGTCATTCGATTCATGTAAAAATTGAGTAATTTCATCTGTCGATTTATCCCAAACATTAACTCCTTTTTCCGTACCTATCCAGATACGCCCTTTACTATCCTCCATGAAACTAAGTATCTGAAGACTAGTCAGCGTCTTATTACTCCGTCCTTCTTTATCAAAATGTTTGTATGTATTATTGGCAATATCATATCGGCTGGCACCACTTTTCTGAGTGCCTATCCATAGGTGATTATCACTATCCACCATCAATACTTTTGCCTGATTACTCAAGGGAGAGTTGGGGTTATTTTCTTCGTAATAGATTTTTTTGAAATGACCACCATCATAACGGGCTAAGCCTCCTGAAGTGGCTATCCACACAAAACCGGTTGCGTCCTTTACCACTTGAAAAGTAGTATTGTCAGGCAAGCCATTTTTATGCGTAAAATTTTCAAATTGAATATAAGGAATTTCACGCGCGAACAGCGTTATGTTAGCTGTGAGCACTATGAACAACAGCCCCAGTAAATATTGCTTTGGATGCATATCGGGTGTGCATACATTTATGATGGAAAAAAGTGCGTAAAATTATGATTTATTATGATATTTCCATCTTTTGTTATTAATTAATGTACGAAATGGACGTATATTGGTTGCATAAAAGTTGCTTAGAAACTTTTATAATTTTTAATTTTATCCCTGTTTTTATTTTGGAAAGCGGAGATATAGCAAAACTGAAAAACAAATATTTATATGAAGAATGCAATTATAGCAGGGGCGAGCGGTATGGTAGGTAGCATCATTCAAAGCGAATGTTTAGACTCCGAAGTGGTATCAAAAGTAACATCTATCGTGCGACGTCCTTCAGGTATTGAGCATCCGAAACTAAGGGAAATCGTCCATCAGGATTTTTTAGATTTTTCTGAAATCAAAGAACACTTTACAGGAAATGATGTTGCATATTTTTGCATCGGGGCATACACAGGTGCAGTATCGGATGATAAATTTAAAATTATCACCGTTGATATGGCACAAAGTTTTGCAGATGCCACAATGGAAGGTAATTCGGATGTGACTTTCTGCCTTCTGAGTGGCGCAGGTGCCGACCCGAAAGAAAAAAGCCGCGTAGCTTTTGCTCGTTACAAAGGGATAGCAGAGAATTATTTGATTGCCAAAGGATTTAAAAATCTAAATATTTTCCGCCCCGCGTATATTTACCCCGTCGAAAAACGAGTAGAACCCAATTTGATGTATCGGGTTTCTCGTGGATTGTATCCCATGCTCAAAAATCTAATGCCCGGTTCGGTCATTACTTCAGAAGAATTGGGCAAAGCCATGTTTAAAGCCGGCATCGAAG